>JBGSXT010000556.1:0-6588 GCA_041751295.1 Mariniblastus sp. | reverse complement strand
TCGCGAGATAATCGGAAGCATCGGATGGTGGACGACATGAACTGTTGGAAACGGTCGGAATTGAATGAAGCCAGCATTGCGGTTGTGCAGACGCAACTATTCCGCAAACATTTCCGAAATGGCGTTTAAAACAGCGGTGGCCGTTTTAGTGGATACTCTCGACACCCGTTTAACCAGACGCTGTTTGTCGATGGTCCGGATTTGGTCGATCGCTGCGACCCCCTTTTTCCCTTGCACTTGTGTCGAGATTCGAAATGAATACGACCGACCTTGAGTCAACGGTACGACAATCACGGTTCGCAAATGCGAATTCAACTCGTCCGGCGAAACGATGATCGCAGGTCTTGTTTTCCTGACTTCGCTGCCGATGGTCGGGTCAAGATTGACGAGCCAAACGTCAAATCGCTTCATTCCCATTTGCCTTCGAAATCAGCGATGGTTGCATCCCAGTCATCCAGCTGATCTGTTTCGGCAGCACGACAAGCCATCGCATCCTGTTCCCAGTTTTGCCTTGGATTCCCGATACGACTGAGAATGACTCTGCCGTCTCCTACTTCAAGTTCAAGCTCTGGGGTCAGGCCCGCTTGCTCAATCACGGATTTGGGCAAGCGAATACCCTGCGAGTTGCCGATCGGTATCAAACTGACTCTCATCCTGTGTTCTCCAACTTGCCAGTCGCTATGTAATTACATTGTAACAACCGACGACGGCGAGGCAATGTGGATCTCATTCATGGACGGTTGCCGCCTCGTTGGATCGCGCGGACAATCACGGACCAAACTCTCTCCGACGCACTGTCAGGCTCCCAATCCGCCCGCGCGATCGTCGACGAACACAAAAAGGAGGTTTTGCAGCGAGGCTCCTCCCGCTGACCAAGCCCACCGTTTACCGGAAGTTCGCCGAGGCTTTTCCGGCTTCTCGGTCTTTTTCGTCTCCAGGACGATCAGCCGGAATAATCGACGACTACTTTTCGAAATCAAAACCGGATTTTTTCATCTGTTTGCTGATTGCCGTTTGAATGGCGTCGCCGAGAGTCGATTTTGATTCGCCACCGGAGTCGGCCAGTTTCTTCTGTTCGTTTGCAATGAATGCAACCCGTTTGGCGTTAATGTCCGCGATCTGCTGCTGAATCGCTTTTCGTTCGGCGGCTTTTCCCTCGACGTATGCCGCGCGACCCTTGACGTCCAAATTCTGTATCGCTTCGGGCAGTTCAGCGTCGTCCAGATCAGCCAGAACATTCTTGTTGCTGTCATAGGTATCAACCAAATCGCGACCCTGGTTGGAGTACAATTGTCCAGCTTTCACGTTTGCACGGCCACCAAGTCCGGCAGCCCCCTGTAACTGATAGGCATTTTCGTCCTGACGCTGTTGGTTGGATTCTAATTGCATCCTGTCCTCCTTCTTGCCAAACCAGAGATAGGTCCGGTTCAATTTCTCATTGAGCTCGATCAGGATTTTGTCGTGTGGAGTTTGAATGGAGACGACCGCCGCGTCCTGGTTGATGTTCAGGAATTCGCCTTCGGCCAGTTCCGCACCGTGTTTCCACATCCCTGAAACTCCGGCCTGGTAGTCGCCGCAATGGATTGTGTTGACCAGAACTCCAGCTTCAATCGCCTTTTTGCAACTCTGTTGATATTCGACCGTCCCCTGGGTGAACGGTTCATTGCCGGCAACGAAGATCGCCTTATAGGCGTTGGGCTCGTTGTTCCAATCCAGCCGTTTCAGCGCTTCGTCAATCACCCTGCCGCAATATTCATCGCCACCATTGGTCGTTAATCCAAAGAGCGCTTCCGAGACCTTGTCCAAATCGTCGGTCAGCCCGACCACCTGTCGAATGTATCCTTCGCTGGCTGGCAGGCTGGTATTGCCGTACTCAAAAACCGCGACTCGCAGCACGGGTGTCTTGCCGGCTTTTTTTGCAGTGGCAAATTGCTGCACAATTGTCCACAGCTGGCTTTTGGCCTGATGGATTAATCCATCCATCGAATTGGAAGTGTCCAGCAAAATCGCCATGTCCGCCGCCGGACGCACTCCATGGAACGGTTCCTTCTGCTGGTCTTCATCTTTTCCGATTTTGATTGTCACCTGCCTGGCCGTTGCGAAATTGGCCACAAAAATTGCCAGCGCCAATGCCATCCCGATAACGAACGTCGTTCTGTTTTGAAACATGATTCTGCTCCGGTTTAAAAAAAGGTTGTAATTCAACAAGGCATCCGCCCCAGTCGCCATTGCATTGACCAGGCGTTGTATTCCGTGTTGACGTTGCGGTAACTGATTGACGGACGACAGTAGTCATCAGTTCCCGGGATTCGTACTGAAATATCCAATGAATCCGTTAATTAAACCCGTTAAAATGAAATTCGGGCTGATTAATTTACAAGCCCGTTACATCGGTAGTCCACTGACGTGTAAGCGCTCGCGAGTCACACCAGACCCCGGCTCGTGAAAAGTTGCAGTTACGCAACTTTGGCATCTGCAAGCCGCATCGTTCAGCGGGAGTTCGACTGTTCGTAGACCGCCTGCAGCAGCGAGTCGACGTCTTTGAATTTCTGTTTGCTGTTGAGGGGAATTTCCAGCAGCTTGCGGGCTTCAAATTCACTGTGACCGAGGGTCGTCAGAATCTGAAACGTATCGTCGACGATGTTGGGTTCGACATCGGCTGGCAAAGATTCAACCTCCTGGCGGGCGATCAAGGCGAACTTGGGCATCTTGCGGCGCAACTTGGCGACGATCCGTTCGGCCGTTGCTGGCCCAATGCCTGGCAATGTGGCAATGTTCCGGATGTCCTGTTGTTCGATGGCCCGCGCGACGTCGGGAATCGGGCGCACCATGGCCCGCAGCGCTTTCTTCGCGCCCACGCCATCGACGCTGCAGAAGACTTCAAAAAATTCGCGCTCGATCTGGCTCTTGAATCCGATCAGGCGCGGTGTCATCCGCCCTCCTTTCTGGACGTTGCCGTCGATGTATTCAATCGTGTGTAAACTGATTTCCTGGCCGATTTCCGATTGAATCTGGCGCCGGGTGAATTCCGGAATCAAAACTTCATATTCGAACGGGTCGACGGCCAGCGTCGCACAGTCATCGGCGACTGAAATCAATTTTCCTTTTATTCTGGTAATCAAATCAGGCTCGCAGGTCGTTGGGACAGAAAGTAATGACACATCGCAATCGCCAGTGCGTCCGCGACATCCGGCGGCTCCGGAACTTCACTCAAATTCAAATGCCGTGTGATGGCCAATTGAACCTGTTCCTTGCCCGCTCGACCATTTCCGGTCAGCATTTTCTTGACCTGTGTGGCCGCGTAGGAATGAACAGGCAGTGAAAACTGGCCGACCGCCAAACACAAAACACCGCGCGCGTGCCCCATCATAATCGCGGTCGTCGGCCGTTCGTAGTGACTGTACAGCTCTTCCAGTGCGATCGCATCCAACTCGAACGACTTCAATACCTCGACCAGGCCATCATGCAGGGATTTCAATCGGGCGGGCAAGTTGTCGCTCCTTTTACTGCGAATGACACCCGCTTCGACGATCTGAGGCCGGTCGCTGCCAACGTCGAGCACGCCATAGCCGGTAATGTTCAGGCCCGGGTCGATACCAAGAATCAGTTTTTCTACCCCCATTGGGCTTGGTCCAAATAAAGCAGAACAACAGATTGAGCCATCAGGCAATTCCCGGCCCCCACATCTCCCAGTCCTTCGCCCGTTTTTGCTTTGACATTGACCAGTCGGGATTCAATATCGAGCGAGACGGCTACGGATTCTTCAATCTGCCTTTTGAAGCGAGAAAATTTAGGCTGTTCGGCAAACAGGATACAATCGACGTTGAGCAACTTGAATCCTGCGTCGCGAATCTGTTGCATGGCGATTTGCAGCATCCCGTCGGAGCGTCGATTTCTGTTCTGGTCCGCTGTATCAGGAAACAGTTCGCCAATGTCCCCGTGGCCGGCGGCGCCCAAAACGGCATCGGTAATCGCATGCAACAGGACGTCGGCATCGCTATGCCCCTCCAGCTGCCGGTCAAACGGGATCGCAATCCCCCCGATCCGCAACGGGCCGCCGGGAACGAGTCGATGCGTATCGTGTCCGATTCCGATTCTGAAGTTGGCGGGATTCATGGGTTGTTCGATGTTTTACCTTGGAACGGGATTATAATGTCAATCCTTTACTGGCAGTATCTCAATCTGCCAAATCTCAAATCGCCCAATCTCAAATCGCCAATGAGGACCGGCTATGGGACAGGCAACCACGCATCTATAATGCGTGTTCCAACCAAAACGCGCTTTGAACATCGAATGGCCATCATTGAAATCGAAAATCTCTCCAAGAGTTACCGCGTTTATCAAAAACAGGAGGGAGTGATTGCTTCGATTCGCGGATTGTTCAAACGCAGCTATCGAGCCATACACGCGGTCCGCAACATCGACCTGACCGTGCATAAAGGCGAATTTGTAGCTTTTCTGGGACCTAACGGTGCCGGCAAAACGACGACGTTGAAGCTGTTGTCCGGAGTGATCAATCCCGATTCGGGCCGCTGCACGGTCATGGGCTATGTGCCGTGGGAACGGACGAACGAGTACCGACGCCGGTTTGCCCTCGTCATGGGTCAAAAGAATCAGTTGTGGTGGGATTTGCCGGCGATGGAGTCGTTTCGGCTGCACCAACACATTTATGGCATTGAAGCTTCAGTTTTCCAGCGGACTTGCGATGAGTTGTCGGAAATGCTGGACGTGAAGAGGCTGCTTCGCCAGCCCGTTCGGGAACTTTCGTTGGGCGAACGGATGAAAATGGAGCTGATCGCGGCTTTGTTGCACTCGCCCGATGTGTTGTTTCTGGACGAGCCGACGATCGGACTGGACGTCGTGGCGCAACACCGGATACAGCTGTTTTTGCGGGAATATCAGCGGACCAAAAACAACACGATCATTCTAACCAGTCATTACATGAAGGATATTGCGGCACTTTGTAAACGGGTGGTCATCATCGCCGCCGGTTCGATCTACCATGATGGCTCGCTGGAACAGATCGTCGACCAGTTCAGCAGTGACAAACTGGTGACGCTGCAGGTGTCCGAAGGCGAATCACTGGATCGCTTGCGGAAACTTCCCAATGTGGTATCGGTCGAGGAACCGCGGATTCAGTTTCGTGTGGCGCGCGACGATGTCGCCCGGACCCTAAGTGACATTCTCGGCTCGCATACGGTGGTCGATATCGTGGTCGAGGACCCTCCGCTGGAAGAAGTGATCGCGGATGTTTTCAATCAGGCTCAAGCCGTCAATCCAAATAATCAGAACGAAACGGTTGGGACGCGCTAAATGTATGATCGGGTGTTGACATGGTGGACGTTCTTTCTGATTTCGATCAATGAACGGTTGGTCTATCGCGGCGATTTCATGCTCGGAACGCTGATGCGATTTCTGCCCACGGTCACACAGGTCTTTCTGTGGTGGGCCATTTTTGACGTGATCTCTGATCCTGAAACGATTGCTGCTGGTGGCCGACCCGATGGCACGATCGCCGGATTCGGATTCAAGGCGATGATCGCCTACTATTTGATGGTCATCGTCAGTCGGGCGTTTTCCAGCATGCCCGGATTGACCACCGGAATCGCCAATCAGGTCCGCAGTGGCGAAATCAAGAAATTTCTGATTCAGCCCGTCGATATGCTGGGTTGCCTGGTGATACAGCGGATTGCCCACAAACTGGTCTATTACCTGATAGCCCTGCTGCCGTTTGCTCTTGTGTTCTACCTCGCCCGGGGCTTTTTCGAAAACGGCTGGCCGACTGGCGACGTACTGTTGGTCTTTATCGCTTCATTGTTTCTGAGTTTTCTGCTGGGCTTTTTTCTGGAATCCTGTATTGGCCTGATCTCATTCTGGTTCCTGGAAGTCTCGTCGCTGATGTTCATTTACATGTTGATGAATTTCCTGCTGTCAGGACACATGTTTCCGCTGGAGTTGTTGCCGTCGGAACCGGTCAACTTTCGGGGGATGGTTGGATTGCTGCCGTTCAAATTCCTGGCCTATTTTCCTGCGGCTGTTTTCCTGGGGAAAGTCCAGGGAACGGACATGTACATTGGGCTGGCTGCCGAGCTGGCGTGGGTTCTGTTTTTCATTGCCCTCTCACGGCTGCTCTGGCGGCGCGGGGTCCGTCGCTACAGTGGATTCGGAGGTTAGCCAATGAATCCATCCTACGCCAAGGTATTCATGACCTTCGCTCGCAACTCGCTGGTTCGAGACATGTCGTTTCGAACCAATTTCGTGTTGCAATGCGTGTCGTCGATTTCCTGGGCGGTCATGAACTGGGGCCTGTTCAAAATCATTTATCAGTTCACGCCGTCTATCGGTATCGGCACCGGCTGGAAGGAAAATGAGTTCTTCATATTTCTCGGTACGGTCTGGATCATCAACAGTCTGGTGCAAACTTTTGTGGTGTCCAATGCGGAGGAATTCAGCGAATTGATCCGGACCGGCAATCTGGATTTTGCCCTGCTCAAGCCGATCGACACGCAATTCCTGATTTCGCTGGAACGGATCGACTGGTCTTCGCTAGTGAATTTCTTCGTGGCGATATTCTTGGCCATTTATTCC
>JBGSXT010000555.1:0-2525 GCA_041751295.1 Mariniblastus sp. | reverse complement strand
CCCAAAATAGAACGGCCAGCCCAAGGATGATCGCGGGGATCAAATCGAGTGGCTCGGCGATCACTTCGGGGCCACGAATCGCCACCCAAACACAGATCGGAGCAAGCGCCAAGGCGGCTCCCAGCCAGAAATGTGAAAAGGAAGTGAAGCGTTTGCTGTAGCTGTAACCGAGCAGAACGATCAGGACGGGAATCGACATCGCCAACGGCAGATAATTGGGCAGAAACATCGCTGTCCCGGCCAAAAATACCAGGACGGAAACAACCGTAAACGCGATTACCGATCCAATCGATAACTTTCCTGACGGCAGGTGTCGATTCCTGGTCCGCGCATTACCTGCATCAAACTTTCGATCGACCAGTCGATTGAAAGCCATCGCCGCACTCCGCGCCCCAATCATGGCCACCAGAATTCCAGCAAAATGAATCCAGCTGAACTCAATTGGTTGATGAATGGTGGGCGCCGTCCAAGCCATCACACCTGCCAGCAACGCAAACGGCAGCGCGAAAATCGTATGGCTGAACCGGATCATTTCCAAAAAGTCGCCCAGCCGTCCAAACCGAGCATTGAAACTCATTCCGCACTCCGCATTCCGCATTCCGCATTCCCTTTCCCCCCTCCCCACCGTTGGATCAAATCGTGTTCGATGTACAGGTGATCCAGAATCCGGGCGACAATGAAATCAATCAGATGTTCAACCGTTTTCCAGCCGTGATAGAAACCTGGCGAAGCGGGCATGATCGTTGCGCCGGCCCTGGCAACAGACTCCATATTCTGAATCTGTAACAGCGACAGCGGTGTTTCGCGGGGCACGACGATCAGCGGCCGTTTTTCTTTGAGATGAACATCAGCCGCCCGCTGAATCAGATTGCTGCTGCTGGCCATTGCAATGCCACTGAGCGTGCTGCCGCTGCAGGGACAAATCACCATCGCCGCCGTGCGAAACGAACCGCTGGCGATCGGTGTCATGAAATCTTTGTAGTGATGATAGACAACATCAGGATTCTTCGTCCGGCAGTCCGGTATCAGCTGTTGCAGAGCGAAGTCATTTAAATCAATGCGAAGGCCCAATTCATGTTCGAGAACCTTCTGGCCGCTTTCGCTGATCGACAGGTGAACAGGAATATTTTTTTGGATCAGGACCTCCAACAGACGTTGGCCGTAAACGACTCCACTGGAACCCGTGATGGCCACAACAAGAGGATGATTCATTTGACACCCACGTACAAAGTTGCGATGCCGAATGTCAAGGGAATGAATCGCGCGGATGACAAGCCGGCGGCCAGCATCTTCTGCGTCAATGCTTCGTAGGCCGGAAAATCGCCGACGCTGTCCGGCAGGTAGTTGTACGCACTGGATTGATTCCGTGCCAAGGCCTGGCCGATTCGTGGCAGGACGTTTTTGAAGTACCAGGAATACAGAGCGCGGATCGGTTGACCGCGCGGCGTCGAAAATTCAAGCACAGCCACCTGACCTCCCGGTTGGCAGACACGTGTCATTTCCCGAAGTCCCAAATCGGTATCGGCAACGTTTCGCAATCCAAACGCTGTCGAAACAATTTGGAAACGGTCATCGCCGAAAGGGAGCTGCTGGGTATCCGCGTGGACAAACGTGACCTGAGTCGATTGCTGTTTGTCGATCTTCTGTCGGCCGATCTGCAACATTTCCTCACAAAAATCGGTCGCCGTAATCGGAACGGTGCTGTCTGTCGCCCGCTCGAAGGCAAACGCCAAATCCCCGGTCCCGGTACAACAATCCAAGATCGGATCGACACGGTTCGGCTTCAGCGTCCGAACCGTTGTGCGACGCCACAGCCGGTCAACATTCATCGACAACAGATGGTTCATCCGATCGTAGTTAGGCGCAATTTCGCCAAACATCTTTTGAACCCGTTCGCCGGATTTGTCGACATTCATAATTGATCTACATCTAACAGGATGGAATTTCAACCGGGATCGCCAGCATACATTAACGGCGGACGTTTGTTGATGACGAAGCCGCTTTTTGTTTGAGGTAGCCAGAGCTGTGACGGTCGTCGGAATCGCACCTGCCGGCCGCAGGCCAGTAGACTTGTCATGGATTCAGCTTGTAAACTGCGCTCCATGAACGACGCCAGCGCCTTGGCGTCGAGCGGACTCGCTGCTCCATGCGATGCAAAAACCTGTGGAAAAAACCATGCAGATGGAATCAATTGTCTCGTTGTGCAAACGACGGGGTTTTCTGTTTCAATCCAGTGAAATATACGGTGGTCTGAACGGATTCTGGGATTACGGACCTTTAGGCGTCGAACTGAAACGGAACGTTAAGAACGCCTGGTGGCAGGATATGGTACTCGGGCACGACGATCTCAATACTCATGACGGGGCCCCGGAACCGTTTGCCATGGAAGGTCTCGATTGCACGATCATCATGCACCCGCAAGTCTGGAAATGCAGCGGCCATTACGATCTGTTCCACGATTTCATGGTCGATTGCCGCGATTCCAAAAGGCGATACCGACATGACCAGGTCGTCGGTCGCTGGGC
>JBGSXT010000554.1:0-6038 GCA_041751295.1 Mariniblastus sp. | reverse complement strand
TCGCGTCGTTTGACTGTCCTCCGACGCAAAGACGACCGTCGTCAGCAGCGCCTCGGGGAACACTGGCATCGCTGGATGGCGAGCAGTATTCCCATCTTCATCGCAAAATCGCTGGGCATAAACAATGCGGCACGGTCTGCTGATCTCAGGGTATTCGAATTGTCCATGGAACGTGACAGCAGCGTGATTGCTCATCCGGAAGAAACAGTTTCCACCCTCTCGAAAATCCCCCCGCAAAACTTCCATTTCGAACCCAACCGGTGCCAGCCACTTCGAAAGGTGATCTGCATCAGTCCACATTTCAAACATCAGATCAATGGGCGCATTGAAACAGCGATTGATAACGAAACTGTGATTTCCTTTTTCCGTTTCGTTCAGGTATTCAGCCAAGCGGTCCCATGTTGCATTCCCGCCTACATCTTTGACGAACTTGCGCGCCGCCTCCGCCTCTTCAGCCGTCGGCAAGCTCATCGTCATTTCCATCGTCGTTTTTCCATCCGACTCGGCAAACAACACGGTGACCCGAAACAGCGGCGGTCGATCATCATTGCCTCCGTGGTCGTAAACCAGCTTCCGGCAATCCTCGACCTCGTGGTACAGCGTTTTGTTGGCATAGTCGACTCCATCCGGTCCGTGCATGGTGTAATCCCAGTTACCGCCCGGCCGCAAATCCTTGCTGTGGGTGGTCAGCGTAAATCCTCGCGGCCCCCACCACTGGGCAACCTGGTCGGCGTCGGTCCAGGCATCCCAGACGGTTTGAATGGGCGCGTCATACACGCGTGTGAGACAGATTTCGTTGGGTTTATTTCCTGCGGCCATGGGGCTTTTTTCTCCTGGTTGGTTTGTTTTTTGCGGTGACTGATTCCAGATAGATGCCGAGTCGGTCGAGGCTCTCTTCCCACAATTGTCGGTAATACTCGAGAAACTCGACGGTCTCCTTGAAACCATCCGGATTCAGATCGCACAACCGACGTTGTGCGTCCTTGGTCTTGGTTAGCAGGCCAGCGTTTTCGAGCACCTTCAGATGCTTCGTCACAGCCGGCATACTCATTTGCGCCAGAAACGGTTCGGCAATTTCCGAAACGCTCGCCTGACCTTCAACGAGTCGCGCGAGCATCGCCCTTCTCGTCGGGTCCGCAAGTGCGGCGAATTTCTGGCTGAGCTGATCCTGCATGAACAAAACCTATCAGTTAATTAACTAAATGGTTAATTTAAGGTCGGCGGCCTGACCTGTCAAGCGCGAAATGGCGAGTTGCATCTTCCCGTGCTTCAGCCAAAACGTTGTTTTCGAAGGCGGAACCGTTTTTTCTTGACACTGAATGGTCCGAAGTGGACTCCGAGTGATTTTTTCTCGAGGCGGAACGATTTTCTCTGGACCCTGAACGTCTCCGACTCCACTCCGAACGATTCAAAGAGGACGCGGAACAATTCAAAGAGGACTCCGAACAATTCAAAGAGGACTCCGAACGATTCAAAGAGGACGCGGAACAATTCAAAGAGGACTCCGAACGATTCAAACTGGACTCTGAACGGTTCAAATTGGACTCCGAACGGTTCAAATTGGACTCTGAACGGTTCAAACACGAGTTTGAATCATTTTTTCTCCGTCAAACGTTGATGATTTTGGCAAGGACTTGGATCAGTTAACGCAGCGCGATGCAATCTTGATCGGCATCATGCAATGTCTCGCTTTTTGGCCGGGCTTCAGTCGTAGTTTGGCAACGATCCTAGGTGCAATGTTGGTGGGGCTGACGCTTTCGGCAGCAGTGGAGTTCAGTTTTCTTCTCGGGCTCGTAACTTTGTCGGCCGCAACGGTCTTCGAGGGCATAAAGCATGGGCCGGAGATGATTGCCCAATATGGTGTCATTTCCCCACTGGTCGCCCTGGTGGTGGCGTTCGTCTCAGCGGTTATTAGCGTTCGCTTCATGATCCGTGTGTTGAGTTCTCACGGACTCGCGCCCTTTGGTTACTACCGCATCGTGCTGGCCATCATCTGCCTGATGTGGCTGTAGTTGTTAGAATGTCCGCACGATTGTCGATGCCACAACGTCGTGTATGGTTGAGCTTCGATGGTGTTTTCCTAAGCCAGTTGTCGCTAGTGAGTCAGCGAGGGTCATTGTGTTTCGAGTGATTACTATCGAGAAGTCATCTGGCATTGTGTCGACTGGGGATGAACAAGCTATTGGACCTGCACCGGATGGTTGCATTCGCTGGATCGATTTACTTCATCAGGATGCCGCTTCTTTGACCACGCTTGCTGAGCAATTTGCGTTTCATCCACTGACGATTGAAGACTGTCTGCATTTTGACCAGCGACCCAAACTGGAGACCTACGATGATTACCTGTTCCTTGTGATACAAGGATTCCACGTCGATTGGGATCGCATCCACGAAGCCGTAGCACTCGAGTTGCACGTTTTTATTGGAAACAATTTTGTGGTCACGGTCCACGAGCACGCCACTCCGGCACTTGATGGCGTTTGGAACCGTGTCGCTCAAGACGGTCGGTTGGTCGCTAACGGGACAGATCAATTGTCCTACCTAATCGCTGATGCCATGATCGACTCTTACTTTCCCATCATCGATGAATTGCATTTACGATTGGATCAATTGGAGGATCGCGTTTTGGTCCCGAGCCAGAATCTTTCCTTGTCGGAGATTATGGCTTTCAAACGACTACTTATCGAGTTGCGAAAAATCCTTTCGCCACAGCGCGACGTGTTGGCACTGTTATCGAAACGCGGCGATACGCTCATCTCCAATCAAGTTGCCGTGTATTTTCGCGACGTATACGACCACACATTGCGAGTGCACGAGTCGGTCGAATCGGCTCGCGAGTTGATTGGCAATGTACGCGATGCGCATTTGTGGAACGCATCCCAGCGCACGAACGAGATCATGAAGCGGCTGACCATTTTGAGCGCGATTTTCCTGCCACTGACTTTTATCACTGGCTTCTTCGGTCAAAACTTTGAATCGTTACCATTCAGCAGTCGCGAGCTGATGTATTTTATGCTGTTCTGTTGCGTGGCGATCCCAGTTGGCATGTTGCTCTATTTTGCACGCAGCAAATGGTTTGATGCACACGTCGAATAATTCGTGCTTTGGAAGCCTGACGCCCTCCCGCAGGTGTTTTGGCTTCAAGCGAGAATTTACGCCCGGCCTCGAGAGAGCGGCCGCCGTGCGTTTGCATTTATTGGCTTTGGCTTGCGGGGTTGAACGGAGAGGAACGAACCTGCGTCGGTCACATCGACCGACTGTTGAAATTCTTTAACAAACAGCGACAAGGTTTACACCAAATACGGGCCCTGCATGGGAATACTGGGAAATTCCACTGTTGTTCCAATCGCCTTGGTCTCAACTACGTGGGGACTTGTCACTGGTTCCCGGTAACTGACGGGGGTTCGTTCGTTAGGATTACGAGTGCCGATCGGTAACAATCGTGACGGTTGCCGAAGCTGTGCCAGGCGGGAATCCCGAAGATTGGGAATTCCTGCTCCATTTTGCCCACCCGACCAGTAAACGCCGTGTCCGTTCTGGCAGGTTCGCGGATTGGTTTGTTTTGTTCGCGCGACCGGGCCTGTGGATCGTTTTTACAGGTGAATTTTTCTGTCTTTCGCGGTGGTTCGGAATGTCTTCGAAAACCCCCGTGACACCCGCAAGGTCTTTTGTCAAAGGGTAAATCAACGACAAATTACATTCCTTTTGCTGATGGTCAGTTTTCTGTTTGGTACCGGATCCTGGTGACGACGATCGCCGCCAATCCGGCTGAATATGGTATGACGGTTGACGATGTCGCCGCACTCGCATCTTCCGAGCACAAACATATTGGTTCAACCTGTTTTCCGGATCGACGGGTATGCGGTGGCCCACGGTTGGGCTGATGCGTTAGTGAATCGATCACTGCTTCGACCGAAATAAATTCGGTGGGGAGCCTCGTGCCCGCTCTGATCGAACCAAACGGCAATCGGGTGATCGGTCGGCCAAAAAAGCCAGAGGCGACGTCGCAAAACCGGCTCAAAATAAACTGGGTTTCAGGAAATATCGCGACCGTCAACCGATCCGCAAACTGGATTCAATTTGGACCACTGCATCCCGGGTCAGATAGTTGGCGTGCGGCAGATGGATTGGCTGATTGTCCACCAGCCATGAGGATATTTTTCGATGGGCCGCGATGACCGTGCTATGACTGCGACCAAAATAGTCGCCGATTTCGGAATAGGCATTGGGCGTGTACTGCCGCGATAAGTACATGGCCAACATCCGCGCTGCGCAAATGCTTTTTCGGCGGCTGGTCGATTTCAATTCTGCCGGTTTGACACCGCAGAAGTCGCAGACCGCTTTTTCAATTGTTCCGATCGACGTGACGTTGCCATTGACGCCGAACAGATCAGTCAATGCCTGTCGGGCCATCGCCAAGTCAACTCGGCTACCCGTTGCTACCGAGAAAGCGTGCAGGCGATTGACGGCGCCCGAAAGTCGACGAACGTCTCGCGCCAGATTTTGACTGATCAACTCAATCACCCCGTCGGGGATTTCGAAACCACGCAGTCGGCACATTTCCATCAAGATCCGCTTGCGCCCTTCCGCGTCCGGGTAATTCAACGGAAAAACCAGTCCCGACATCAATCGCGCAGCGATATCCGAACCAAGTCTTCCCAAATCGGCAGGTGGGCGATCGGAGGATAACACGACCTGTTTTCCATTTCGCGTCAGATGGTCGATGGTGTACTGGAACTCGGCGAGCGTCGCGTTTTTGCCTGCGAAGAATTGCACATCGTCAATCGCCAACAGATCCAAATCACGATACTTGCGTCGAAACACCGGCAATCCTGTACCACGCAGGGCCTCGACAAAATTCGATGTGAACTGTTCGGCAGATAGAAATACGCATCGTTTCAATTGCTGTTTTCGCCGCGCATCCACGACTAGACTTTCAAGCAGGTGGCTTTTGCCGCAACCGGCCGGGCCGTACATGACCAACGGCGACAATCGGCCCAATTGTTCGAACATCTGAGTGATGCCCGCCTGTGCCAAACGGTTGGATTGGCCAAACCAAAACGATTCGACTCCCTTTCGAGGCGAAGTCCGGACGCGCTCGCTTTCTCGTTCCATTGGAACAACACAAGATACCAACTCGGGCTCGACCGCCGAGGCAATTGAGTAGGCTACGGAAAAACCCGGCCCGCAGGCTAAATCAATGGATTGCCGGATTTCCGCCGAGTACCTCGATTGCAAACGGGTAAGCAAAAATTCATTGTCCGCCAAAACTCGGACACAATCTGCGTCAACAGCGATGGATTCCCCGTTTCCGAACCACATTTCGAATACGTTGGGTTCCATTGCGTGTTTCAGGTTTTGGACAATTCTCTGTTGTTTCGAAATCGAATGTTTTGTGGCAGTTCCGTTTTCATAATTTGCTCCAGTCCGATTCAAATCTGCTGATTCCCGATTCGATTGCGACACGTCCTGGCATCTCCTTCTCGGCAACAGCAAACGGGGGCAAATACTGCCTATACTGCCCAAATTGACTTAAGCCGAGTCCTGAAAATCTTATATCCGTTCCGATCCAAGTGCCAAATCGGTTAAGGAATCCAAATGCAGAACGAGATTCTATGGACGCTAGCAAGTGTGTCAAACCATCGCGTCAAAAAAAGATGAAGAAACTTTATCAATGCGGAAATTCGCTGCCCACATCGAGTTTTTGACGGGAGAAAAAACTTCGATGTTCATGCCTGTGCCAACTTGCTGGTGGATAAGTCGTCGAGTCAGGTTCTTACAGAAATGGAGCGCCCTCCAAGTCGAATAAGTTCATGAAAGTGAACGCATGGCCATTCTGCGAATTGCCGCTGATTCGAGACGATCAGACGATTCGTCACACCGCAAACGATGATCAACTGACTAATGATAACGATTTGAATTCTAACGATTTGAATTCAGAACCAGTGATTCTACGTCGGGGCTAAGTTCAAATGGGCCGTTCGGATTATTGATTTCCAGCAAAATGGCAACTTGCTGTGTTGGATTCTCGGCTCGAA
>JBGSXT010000553.1:0-7761 GCA_041751295.1 Mariniblastus sp. | reverse complement strand
AGCCAGTTCCGCAATTGAGAATATCGTAACGACCAAAGATAAGCTGTTTCGCGCGGCGGCCGTTCCACTTTCGTCGATCGACCCGGCGACCAAAGAAGTTCTGTGGTATCGGACGGCGTTGAATCATGGTGCGCATGGAATTCACGCCGAAGGAATGACGATTGACTTGATTCAAAATGTTTGCAACGTTTTGCGTGACAAAAAAATAGAGTTTCGGGATCAGGAGCCTGTATACATCGGTTCGCCAATGACTGTTAAGTATTCCGGTCTTGTACTTGAGCCGTTTCATCATTCAAAACAAGAATGAATACTACCGATTACTGCGATGCGTGACGGAGCAACAAGAATGGGAGCCATGGTTGCTATACATGTTGAAAGGCGTGGAGGAGACCGCGCGCTGGACAACGGGGCGCATTCATGCAATTCGCAAGCTGTTTGACCAGACGGTTGAAAAGTGTCGCGAAGAGTTACCGACACGGGTCAATTCGAAGGAACTTGTTGAACTGATTTTCGTTCAGCCTTATTGCAAGATCCAGTTCCTGGTTGATGCCGATATCGCCAAACGCCAAACGGCTTCGGAGTATTTGCAGGAACTTGAAAAGATTGGCATACTGACCAGCGAGAAACTCGGCCGGGACCTGATCTATAGGCATCCCCGATTGCTGGAGGTTCTAGTTGAATAAACGATTTCACGGATTCAGCAGGTTTCGGCGATGTGTCGATAAACCGGACCTTTATCGACACATTTTCAGAGTGTGTCGATGTCGTCCACCGATTCCGGAAAATGTGTTGGAACCTTGGGAAATGATAGAAAGTAAGCCCGTAAATCTCTTTTCAGCCAACAAGAGCAAGGACTACGATAAAAAGAACAAACTTACCGATCTCCAAATCTTGTTCATGTAAAGCGGATACGCCTTGTTGATTGGCATTGGAATAGATTCCTGGTCGGATAGATTCCTGGTCAAAGTGTTTTGACCCAGCTAGACGATCGGCGGCGGCGCGTGATCAAGCCAGCTGCGGCCAACAGAACCAAACCGGTTGCACCAGGTTCCGGGACGGTATTGAAAACAATATTGTCGACGACAGGATCGGGATTGCCTTTCACGCCACCTTCCGCCAAGACTTCCGGCGCAAAGATTTCCAGGCTTGTCAGACCAGTGAAGCCTTCCAACAAAAACGAAGTGAACTGGTTTTCGACGATTAACAGCGATTGGGTTATCGAACCTCCGCCAGGCAGATTGCCGACAACTTCCACTGTCATTCCCGTCACGTACCCGTTGGGACTGTCACTTGGAAATAGATTACCTGCGTCAATTGACAACACGTTGAACAATTCTCCTTCGTCAGCCGTCGCCGTAATCAATTGGGTGCCACCGCAAGCGGATCCGCACCAGCCGAAGGTCTGGGTTCCGTTATCCGATGCGGCAAAACCGGACGGAATAATTGCGTTTTCAATTTGAGTCGAAACGAAGTCCAAACCGCCGGAAGAAAATGGAGTCGCTGGAATGTTAAACGGTTCAACATCTTCGAAATCAACAACGTCGGCAACCGATCGGACCGTAAAGATCAATGTGACAACAAAAAAGATGCAAGGAAGTCTATTCATGGATCGATTCCTTTGATTTTTAAAACACGTCAATCATGAATTGGCCGCCCACGAACCTGACAATTGACGGCTGATTGACCAACAAATTCATTTCTAACAGGGATACCCGCCATTGCGCCGAATAGTTTCAATAGATTGATAAAAGAGTTGACTCATTCGGTTCCTGGTGGCAGTGTTTTTCGAAAAGAATTGAATCCAATTTTTGAGCTGCCCTATTGCGTTGGTCCCCAAATGGCCGCTCGAATAGTCGTTGCGTGAGCGTCGATCGGAATGCAGTCAGCATTCGGCGAAAACAACGCCAGTGCGCATTGTATTCGCTGGACGAGAACCCAAACTCAGGAGCATGTCCATGAAAACTTTTTCCCCCTCCCATTTCGGTAGTTTCGTCTTTACCATGGCCACGGTCTTCCTGGTTTCAATGTGCTGTTCGTTTGTTTGTGCTCAGTCGACTCGACTCAGTCAAGCAGACCTGGAAAAATTGATTCAATTGGGTATCGGAGATGACGCCATCACGGCGAAGATCAAAACCGACGGCATCGCTTTTGCAGTTGACGGGCAAATTCTTGGTAGCCTGAAAAAGGCTGGTGCCTCGCAGGCCGTGCTGGATGCCGTGCAGTCCAGTCCCATGCCCAGCGAGAGTCCTGCAACCACAACACCGCCAATACTTTACAATGATGTCCTGTCGTTGCTGAAGTTGGGAATCGGTGAGCAGGCCATTCTGGATCGGTTAAGCGAGTCTCCCGCAGTGTTTACGCTCGGCGAAGCGCAGATCGCGGAACTCAAGGCCGCCGGCGCGTCGGCGAAGCTGCTCAGCTTCATGCAAGGCGTACGGCCTGTTTCGATGCAGGCTGCCGAGTTGATAACCGACTTGGCGATCGTTATGGACTGTTCGGCCAGCATGAAAGAATCGACACCGGATAGTGAGACGAAGATGACAGTTGCCCGACGCGTCGTTAGCGACATGGTGCAAAAGATTCCCGACGGACTGAATGTAACGTTCGTCATCTACGGGCACGAAGTCTTTGGCGGCGCGGACGATCCTCGGAACTGTCAGGCCGTGAAAGTCGCGCGACCACTTATCACACTGGGCGCGGCCGGGAAAGCGGAGTTGAGCCAATTGATCGCCGGACTGAAGCCGACCGGCACAACTCCCATCGCTTTGTCATTGCGGGTCGCGGGTGAAGAGCTTCAAAAGAACGATGCCTTTTGCGGACTGGTCTTGATCACCGATGGTCTGGAAACCTGCAAAGGAGACCCGGTGGCCGAAGCTGCCAGGCTGGCCAGCAACCCCAAGCTGACGTTTGGCGTGAACGTCGTCGGATTCGGCACCAAGCCGGAGGAAGACGAAGTGCTGGCGGAGATCGCCAAAGCCGGTAAGGGCAAATATTACGGAGCCGACTCGGCCAGGGAATTGGCCGATGCACTACAGACGTTGTCGACCGAGTTGGACAAGGTCGCCACGCCGCCGAAGATGGCCGTCAGCAATCGGCGCGCGATCAAAGTCCTGAAGCCGGCCATCGAATTCCCCGAGTATACGGAAATCCAGGTCGTCAGTTTCGGAATCGGCTCGAGTCGTGTGGAGGCTTCGGGTAAATACGGAGAGGAAATCCGCATTCCCTCCGCAACCACGAAGTACGAAATTCGTTGGGTACCGAAGAGTGGATTGGCGGTTGCGATGCTCAAGGATTTTACACTGGCCGAACGGAAGGTGATCGAGATCAAGCCCGAAGAGCACTTGGGTATGATCAGAGTTAACGGTACGGGCGTTCCAAAGGAAGGCATCTACGTCTATCAACGAGGCTTGGGTTCGATTCTGACCCTGCAAGAGAGTAAGAAGTTCGGCGAGATCATGGTCGTACCGGCCGGGAAGGTGAATGTCAGTTTGGATGGCGAGGATATCGAACAGGACATGCCGGTCGAAGCCGGCACCTTGTATGATCTGGAATAGCGTCGAGGTTATCCTCGTGATCATTCGCTCAGTCTTTGATGACAAGTGTGAACCGCTGGAACTCGGCGATAAGCGGTTTATCGGAATTGTTGAACGCTGCAATTCCGATCTTTGCGGCTGGCGGCAGATCAATCACTTGAGAACGAAAGTTTGTCCAGCTTTGGCCACCGTTTTGTGTCAACGACGCGCGAAGCCGATCGCCACTTCGCTCAAAGCGCAGTCCAACTGCCGCAACGGACAGGGCCTTCGAACCGTGAAAGACTTGTGTGCCTTCTCTGGTGATGAGAAAGTCGCAGGTGTATTGGATCTGGTCACCCTGAAGTGTACCGACTCGATCGAGACGCGCGAAATTTTCCTCATCCACCCAGATGAGAATTCCCGCGACGCCCGTCGGCGAAGTTGTCTCGTCGATGACCGTCTCCGGTTCAACCCATTTTAACGGGCCGGGCAAAGTGACTTCGGCCGTAAAATCACCGGATACATCTTGCAATATGCGCGGCAAATTCCGATTTTCGACCTCCGGTGACTCAGGCGGCGCTCCTTCCGCGCCGGGTTTCAGGCGATCCCAAGCTACGTTAAGCGTCAGGATGAGTGTGTCGCCGTCGACCGATGTCGCGCCATCGCCTTTGGGAGCTGTGAGGGTGCCCCACGGCGTCGCGTTCTCGAAGTTCGCGGGCGGCCGGGCAACGCCATCCACGCGAACAGGGGGTGCCTCGACCCTTGCCTTCCAGGCTGCGGCTAGTTGTTCACTCTGTTCGACTCTGTCACCGCGAGCATACATCTGGGCCAACCGTTCAGCGGCACCTAAATGTCCTTTGAGTGCCGCCAACTCGTACCAACTGACGGCATCGGCAGCACTCGCTTTTAGGCCGTTGTCTTGGCGAGACAGAAGATCAGCCAGTCGAAACATTGCGTCGCGATGGCCCAGACCGGCTGATCGCTGATAACCCTGGGCCGCTTTAATCAAATCTTCGGAAACGCCAGCTCCCGATTCATGGCAAACCGCCAATTGATACAGGGACTCCGGATCGTTATGGGCAACGCCGCGGGTGAAATACGCAACCGCCATCGCGTCATTTTTTTCATACCCTCGACCCTCCTTGAAACAGATTCCAACTTGGGCCATCGATGGACCGTCTCCCAGTCCCGCAGCGAGCTGATACCACCGCAATCCTTGCTCAAGTTGGGCATTGGTCCCCCATCCTTGCATCAACATTTCGGCGCACAACCGCATACCACGAATGTCGCCACGCTCCGCACTTTGTTTCCGTAGTTCAAACGCCCGCCAAACGTCCGGTGGCATGCCATAGCCCCGATCGTGGAAATCGGCGAGGAGCAATAAAGCGGAAGGCTCCAACCTTTCCGCTGCCTTGGTGCACCAGGTGATCGCTTCAGCCTGTTTTGCCGTGTCCGCGGGGTCTGCCGCCAGCAGCTCGGCCAACCGCACCATCGCAATCGTGTCGCCAAGTTCGCTCGCTCGAAGCAGCCAGCGATGAGCTTCGTCAAATCCGGCTTGACCCGGTTCATTGGCGATGGCCGATTCGGCCAGCCAGCGCATGGCGCGCACGTTATCGTCTGTCGCTGCCGACTCCATAAATTCTCTGGCTTTGGACCGCACGCGGCTTGCTTCTTCGAAATCCTGCTCGCCAAACATGCCGCTTTCCAATAAATCAGCAATTTCAAGCATGGCATCGGGTTCACCCTGTTCCGCAGCCTTGCGCAACCATTTGGCAGCGGTTTTCAATTCGCGGTCGACGCCGATCCCTTCGAGGTAGAGTTTGCCCAGGCGGGCCATGGCGAATGGGTGGTTGCTGTCGGCCGCAATGCGAAACCACATGGCACCTTGGCGCGAGTCGATGCGAACACCGCTCCCCTGTTGGTACATCAGTCCCAAGCGAACGATGGCATCGACGTTTTGCTTTTCAGCCGCACTTTGGTACGACTTCGCGGCCTTCTTGTAATCGATGTTCGTGCCGGCCCCCGTTTCATAGCGTCGACCCAACTCTGCGAGCGCTTCGGGATCACCGGTTTCACCCTGTGTTTGTAACGCTTCCATCGTGGTTCCCGCGAACTTTTCGTCTGGCGCGGCGGGATCGAAAATATTCGTTTCTGAACTACTGATCGTGTCCGCGAGTCCGGCGAGTGGGTTGGCATTCTGCGCTGGAGGAGTGTCTTGCCTGATTTCCAGGATCGAGTCGGGCTCCTCGCGAGTCGATACCGAAACCGTTTCCCGTTTACAGCCACCGAAGCCCAACAAGACGACAATGATTGCGAACGTTGCGGATGACGTCGTTCCTGATCCAAGACAATTATTCATCGGCAGCTCGACTCTTAACGCATTATCTTGTTTGCTCGATCGGCACTTCTGCGGTCGCACAATGCACGTGGCTCGCGCCAGCACCGTTCTCATGATCGTAATAGCGACTCAACGAGTTTCTTGCGACACCGCCGAGTGGATGCACGAGCACCAAAGGTTCCAGCGGGTCAATACGGCGGTTGCGGTTGGTGTCGATGACACGGAAATGAGGGTTGGCTGTGCCGCCCCCCGCATAGGGCAAATTCGTGGCACTACGAATTCCGCCTGTGGGCTCCGCAAGCAACTCATCTACCCGATCGGGAAGCCCATCGGCATCGGAATCCTCAACCACCACCGACGCCGTGCCCACAGCGAACGCGTGTTGGGCGGGAGGGGGTCGCCAGTTTTCGGGGAAAAGTATGGTTCCACCAGGGCCACCACCAGCCCGTTCCAACAAGATCTCCGATGCACCTGATGCGACCAACGCGGCGCGATGCAATGCCACCATGTGGGGCACGTCCCGAGGCACAGTTTTCATGTCGACGGCACCGCCAGTCATATGAATGCTCATCGCTGCACCGTCGACTGCGGTATTTCGTTGCGGATTGCGGTAGGCGCTGTTGAGATTCACCAGGCCGCCGTAAGCTTGTTGGGTGCTTGATGCCAATTCCCGCCAACCGCCATTCAGCGTCCTATCATCCGGCAGATAATTTCCGTGAATAACATCCCATTCTTCTTCAACTGTGAAATTGCCGTGAAATGCGTCAATGGTTCCGAATCGAAATCGCGCCGGTGGGATCAATCCATAGTTCACGTTTCGAGTAGGAGTCTGTCGGCGATAATCAACGTACTCCTGTCTTAAGTTGCTGATCGGGTCCTGTTGAATCGTTTCACTTGTGAGCTCCTGAGATCCATTTTCGTTGTGGACGGTGAGCGTGTAACCAATCGGATCATTGGGTTCCCGAGAGCCTACGATCGGACGGACGCCCTCCACGTTGGGTGTAAAGGAAAACTCCTTACTGGTCCCTCGATTCGGGTTGATCCGCCCGCTGTGATTTCCGTCGGGGGCGAGCGTCCATTGAATCGCGACGTCTTCCGGAATAGTTCGGATGCGCACATCGATCGGCGATTGTCCGTGACCCACGAGAAAATCAACGAAGTCGTTCTGCCGGAACCACTGCACCGGGTCAGCCCAATTGTCGATTTGAAAATGGTGATACTCAATCTGCACGAAAGGCTGATAGGGAATCCGTTTGAAATCCCAAGTCACTATAATCTGCGGCGGTGAATAGTCGGGCGTGGGATCGTGTTGATTGTAAGTGTGTGAACCATGGACTTCGACCTGGTCTGGGCGCTCCAAAAAGCCGAAGATGTGAACCGGTTCCAGGATCATCATGCGACTGACGAATCCGCCCGCGGTTTCGAGGTAAGCCTTGTCGCTCGCGTTCAGACTGGCGTGCTGGGCGCTTCTGAATTCCGGCAGGTAAGTCAGCGTGATACCGTCATACAGCGCTTTCTTTTCCTCGTCCGTGGAGTCGACGCCCATCAGCCCGAAACCGATATCGTACCCTCCGGGTGTTTCCATCACTTTGCCTTGTGAGGCGAAATAGTCACCAGGCCGAGTCCATACGGAAGGCATTGGCGGCCGAGTCGCCGGCGTAACCAGTCGTTGCATATCGCCCCATGTGCCCCCTTGGCGATTGTAATAATTCGGGAAAACTTTCACCAATTGGTCTTGAGAAATCGTGCCGCTCGCGCTTCCCGTCGCGAGATGGCCGCCATGCGCCGGTCCCACGCTATAGGGTCGATCATCGGTGAACGCGTCGACTTGGTACTCCAACTGAACCGGCACAAGGTCATTCAGCGGCCAGGTAACCCAATTCCCATCGACTAATACTCCTCTCGACGACG
>JBGSXT010000552.1:0-1797 GCA_041751295.1 Mariniblastus sp. | reverse complement strand
CGGCGTCACGCAATTCGGAAACTTTTTGTTCGATTCGGATTTTGAAATCACCCAGGTTTTCATCCGGTTGTGAAAACTCCTTCAATTTCACACATTTCCAGATGGTCAAATTGTGTTGCCGGTACAGGAACTCTTTCAGCTCCTTCTCCCAAACCTTGTAGTTTTTCGATTTGAACAGGTCTTCAGACACTTTCGCAAAGCGGGCTTCTTTACCTGGGTTCATATCGAAATCGGGAACGTCGGCATTCTCCATCTCCGATCCCTCCCAGACTTTGCTGGGCAATTCGCCTCCGGCAATCATTGGCAGGAATGTTTTCTCCGTCCAATAATCGATCTTGTAAGTCGAACGCGCGTAGTGCAAACGACCCTTGCCAAGCAATGCCGCCCGGTAAACGATCTGTGAGTCTGGCTCAACTCGATGCTTGATGGCCAGATATTTCTGTTTCGCGTCCGGCGGTATCAGTAACCGAGGATCCTGGGTCGGCGCTACCAGCAACGGCAACTTTTCCGTTTGATGAATAGCCAGTTCGTCCGTCCGTACGGCTTCCTGTCTGGCTGCCGGATCTTGGGCATCTACCAATTGATGGATCTGATTGCGGGTCATTGGGCCTCGCAAATACGACATGGCCCAACGCGTTTCGAAGATGACCGGCTCGTCATCATGGACGTTGTTCATCAGAAAGATGCGGCTGTTGAGTGCCGCCAATGTTTGCTCCATTTTGGCACGATTGAACGAGGTTCCTGTTTGCGCAGCCGCTCCCTCTAGCCCTTCCAAGACCCTGGATTTGTCCCGTTCCGTTTGCAATCGACCCAGAAACCAGGTCCCCGTGTTGGAAAGTCCTTTGTAGTCCAAATCGACCGGGTTTTGCGTCGCCAGAACAACGCCAAGTCCGTAGGCCCGAGCCTGTTTCAGCAACGTCAGCATCGGCTGCTTCGAGGGAGGGGTCTGTGTCGGCGGAAAATAGCCGAAGACTTCGTCCATGTACAACAGGGCGCGTAAACTGTTCGTGCCTGCCTGAGTCCGCATCCACGCCAATATTTCATTCAACAGAATTGTGACAAAGAACATCCGTTCGTTGTCATTCAAATGAGCGATCGACAGAATCGAGATACAAGGTTTTCCATCACTGTTGTGCAGCAGATTTTTGACGTTCAAAGCCTCGCCCGACATCCAGGCTGAAAACGACGGCGATGCGAGCAGGTTGTTCAGCGTCATGGCCAACTCCATCCGATCCTTCGCCGGAAAGAAGGCATCGAGTTGCATGACTCCAACCCGTTCGAATGGAGGAGTTTGAATATTCGCAATCAATTGCCCGAGATCCAGGTTCTCGCCGTTTCGCCAGGCAACATCCAGAATATTCGAAACAAAAATGTGTTCGCGGCTGCGAATGGGATCGGCTTCGATACCCAGCAGGGCGAGCAATCCGGAAGTCGTCGAACTGACCCGCTCGCGAAATGTATCGGAATCGTCGATCACCTGCTGGCCTGGCGCGTCGAATGATTTTAGGATCGTGATGGGCCGACCGGCATCGCTGCCTGGGGTGTAAACCCGCAATTCGACCGTGTCTCGCAGTTTTTGAATTCGCTCGCCCGATTGTCCCCAGCTCTCCAAGCCCTTTTTCCACTTCTCCGCTTCATTGGATGCAAACTGTTCGACCGAGATTCCCTCACGCGATGCCTGGCTTTCGTCCACCCACGGCAGGAAGTCTTCACCCCGCAGTTCGGGAAACGTCAGCAACAAATTGGCGATATCCCCTTTGGGATCGATCACAATCGCGGGAATGCGGTCCAGACCTG
>JBGSXT010000551.1:0-2448 GCA_041751295.1 Mariniblastus sp. | reverse complement strand
TCCGGTCAGGCAAAATCGAGACGGTTGTAGACTTCGGAGAGCTTGAGGCGGCAATCGATCGCGTCAAGCTCGATCATGGCATTCGGGTCACTCGCCTCCGATAAACTCCACTGCCCATCAGTTTGGCGGGTAAATCGTTCGAGCTGGCAGCGATCTTGGGAAATAAGCACGTACTGCTCGAGGGAAGGCAGTTTTCGGTAGTGTTCAAACTTGCGGCCTCGGTCATAGGCTTCTGTCGTTGGCGACAGAACTTCAATCAGCAGGCTTGGATTCAGCAGAGTGTCAAACGCATTGTCTTCGAACTTCGGCTGGTCGCAAACGACAACAATGTCGGGATAGGTATACCAACCTGTCGCTTCGACTTTAACTCGCATATCGCTGGCATAGGCCTCGCATTTGCGCTGCCGCAGCTGATCATGAATGGCAACCAGCGCATTGGCGACGATCAAGTTGTGTCTGCGACTCGCACCGCCCATTGAGAATACTTCTCCCTGGTAATACTCGCTTTTCGCTTCAGCCGCCCGTTCGCTCACCAGGTAGTCCTGGCGAGTGACGAACGAAGCTTGTGGTTGACTGGACATGATTTTTGTAAGGCAAATTTTCCTTTGCACTCAGGCCTTTATCGTCCGGAAAATGTTTCAATCAGCATTCTAACTCGAACGCAAATCACTGTCCATTTTGCAGTGGTTGCCAAAGGCCGATAATGTTGCCTTCTGAGTCTTTGACTTGGGCGTAGATTCCCATGTCTCCGACTTGATGCGGCCCCATGATGTTTGAGCCGCCTGCTTTTTCTACGTCCTTGATTCGTTGCGCACACGATTCGACTTCGATCACAATCACAGGCGACTTCGAACTCCCTTCGTCGCCACGAGGATATGTGCCCCCGTTGATCCCGCCCGCCTTTTTGGGCTGATACTGGTCGTCCATCTCCGTCGTGATGGCGAAGGTGTACGGCATATCGCCTGGGACATCCGAGAAATGCCAGCCGAAAACGCCCGAATAAAACTTTTCCATCCGCTGCTTGTCGCCGTACGGCACTTCAAAATGACAAACGCGATCCATTTTCTGAACCTTTTTTTGATGCCCCAAATTTGAAAATCCCACGGGCACCTATTCTAACACCGAAAATCACCACTCAAAACCCTGCAACTTGCCAAAGTGGCTCGCTGGCGCCTCACTTCCGAGGTGGTCAGACCCACTTTTCGGCGACCGGGTGCATTAGCAAAATCCGGTTTTTTTCCGCCGAAAACTGCGTCAGACCCCAGCGGTGTGGAAACCCCTTAGATTTCCGGGAGTCTAAGAATTTCCAGGCGTTGGATGGTGGATATTTGAACACTAACTGGTATTGACCCGTTTCGCAATTTCGCGAAAACATCGGTTGTGCTCGTGGTCGAGCAAAGAGAGGGACTCTTGAAAATAGAGCGGTGGCATGATGCTGTCGCGCATCAGAATGGATTTCAACGGTTGAAAACTTCCAGATGGTGATCATCGTGGCGCAGGCCACAAACAGTAAAAGGGTGCTTTGATGCTTGTTCTATCACGCAAAGAAAAAGAACGAATTCTGTTTCCGACGTTGGGAATTACTGTTGAAGTCGTTCGAACCGGTGCCAATAAAGTCCAATTGGGAATCGATGCTCCCCGCGAAATCAGAATCATTCGGGATGAGCTGAATGATTTTGCGGAAACCGAACTGCGTTCAAGGTCCATCAGTGAATTTCGCGAGTCGGAAGTTCGATGTGAATTGGAATCGGCAGGCAAGTCCATTGATCGGGCGCAGAAACAAATCAGGCAGGGGAATTGTGATCAAGCCGGAGAAGCCCTGGAGCAGGCTTTGCTGTCATTACGGCAATTAGAGTCCCAATTTGCGGCTGCGGATTGCAAACCTGAACCAGCCCACTGTATCGGCGAGTCCAGAGCGGGATATCGGGTCGTTTCCAAGTCGCTGGCCCAGATCGTTGATGAATGCTTGCGGATTTATTTCTGATCCATAGCGCGACCTCAAAAAGCAACTGCGAGACTGATACCACTTTCGCGTGGCCATACGAATTACTTCGGATCGGCAAAATCACCTGAGAAGTGGGCTGTTGGCTGTTATTCGCGGCGAATGCCGTCTGTGGAAAGGTCGGATTTTGCGGGCTTTGATCTTGATTTGAATCGTCGCTTGCGTCTATTTCAGGTTTAGATTCTACCCGATCCTGAACTTCAGCCGTACCGATTCATGCTGCTAACAATCGCGCGAAGACTACGCAAACCAGTTCAGCACCGCTATCTGTTTGTCCTTTCGCCACCCTATTGCGGATCGACGTTGATGTGCCAGATCCTTGCCACGTCCAAACGGGTTTCCATCAACAATCCGTCGGGCACCTGTGAAGGCCAAACACTGCCAGGGGTGAAGGAAATCATGTTCGTCGATCGAAGCTGGGATACAGGTTACCAGTTTGATTGGGA
>JBGSXT010000550.1:0-2666 GCA_041751295.1 Mariniblastus sp. | reverse complement strand
TGACCCGCTGAAAGCATTGAAGGTCATTGGGGCCGAACAGAATAACCTGAAGGGAATTGACGTTGAGATTCCGCTGGGCATGTTCGTCTGTGTGACCGGCGTCAGCGGCAGTGGCAAGAGTTCGCTCGTGAATGACATCCTGGTGGAGACTCTGCGGGAAAAGTTGAATGGCGGCATTGGAGAACCGGGTCAGTTTCAATCGCTGGAAGGGATCGAGTTGCTGGACAAGATGATTGCCATCGATCAGTCTCCGATCGGGCGCACTCCGCGCAGCAATCCTGGCACGTACATCAAACTGTTCGACGAAATCAGAAAACTGTATTCGCAGCTGCCCGATGCCAAACGGCGCGGCTACAAACCTGGCCGATTCAGTTTCAACGTCAAAGGGGGTCGCTGCGAAGCCTGTGAAGGGAACGGCAGCAATCGGCTGGAGATGGATTTCCTGGCCGACGTCTGGGTGACCTGCGCGGTGTGTCAGGGGCACCGGTTCAATCGCGAAACGTTGCAGGTCAAGTACCGCGACAAATCGATTGCCGAGGTTCTGGAAATGGAAATCGACGACGCGGTGGAATTTTTTGCGAACGTCCCAAAAATACTCGAGAAATTGCTGACCCTGCAGAGCGTTGGCCTGAATTATTTGCAAATCGGTCAGCCGTCGCCGACGCTTTCCGGTGGCGAAGCGCAGCGCATCAAACTGGCCCGCGAACTGGTTAAACGAAGTACCGGAAAAACGCTTTATCTGTTAGACGAACCAACCACCGGGTTGCATTTCGCCGACATCCAATTGCTGCTGGATGTGTTGCAGGGTTTTGTTGCCAGTGGAAATACGGTTCTCGTAGTGGAACACAATTTGGACGTGATCAAAACGGCCGATTGGATTATTGACATGGGACCCGACGGCGGTGGAGGAGGGGGCCGCGTCGTTATCGCCGGGACTCCCGAACAGATCGCAGCCTGCGAGGAATCCAAAACCGGTAAAGCATTGGTCAAAGCCCTGAGTGGAAGAGTGCCTCCGATCAAATCCAGTACAAGGTCGGATCGTGGAAAGGCGGCCGAACTGGCGAAAGAAATTATTGTGCGCGGTGCGGAACAGCATAATCTGAAGGGAGTCGACGCCAACATTGCTCGCGATCAAATGTCCGTATTTTGTGGACCCAGCGGCAGCGGTAAAAGTTCACTGGCGATGGACACCATTTATGCGGAAGGCCAACGTCGCTATGTCGAGAGCCTCAGTTCCTACGCGCGGCAGTTCGTCAATCAGCTGGAAAAGCCGCGCGTCGAGTCGATTGAAGGCCTCTCCCCGGCGATTGCCATCGAACAGAAGAATCTCGGTTCCACACCGCGCAGCACCGTTGGCACGGTCACGGAAGTCTACGATTATCTGCGGATCCTGTTCTCGCGGTTAGGAACCAATTACTGCCCGGATTGTGACATTCCTGTTGGGACGCAAACTATCGATCAAGTCGTCGACAAAATCATGGCCCGACCGGACGGAGAGCGATTGATCATCGCGGCTCCGATCCAGCCTGATTCCAATCAGACATATGATCAATTTTGGGGGGACCTGCTCGCCAAAGGATTCTCGCGGGTGCGAATCGACGGATTCACTAACGAAATCGAACAGGTTCCCGACCTCTCACGCCGGGCCCGGCACGAAATCGAACTCGTCGTCGATCGGATTACAGTAAATAAGAAGTCCCGTTCCAGAATTGCGGACAGCATCGAGTCCGCGTTGTCGATCGGGCGGGGCGTGATCCATGTACTGGAACCGAATGACGACATGCCGGAAAATTACTGGACGTCACAGACGCACAGCCAACATCTGGCATGTGACCAATGTGGTCGCAGCTTCGAGTTGCTGTCGCCCCACAGTTTTTCCTTCAACAGCCGGCTTGGCTGGTGCAACGACTGTGAGGGATTGGGAACGCAGATCGGTGCCGATCCGAAAGTCGTGATCCACAACCCGGAACTTTCGCTCGCGGAAGGTGCGATCTCACTGTGGCCCAATCTGGACGGGGAACTGGCCCGGCTCATGCTGGAAACACTCTGTCAGGCGACCGGCATCCCCATCGACGTTCCCTTCCAGCAACTGGACTCCCGCCAACGCCGCATCCTGTTCTATGGTACCGGAGAGCGCTGGTTCGACGTCCGAAAACGGGGACAGGTCCAGTTTTCGTTCCAGTACAAGGGTCTGTATCCGACACTGGACGAAGCCTCGCGACTGATGCCTTCGTTGCGCATGAAATTGAATTTGTTCATTAGTCATGTAGAATGTGGCAGCTGCGGTGGCAGCCGATTGCGCGATGACGCCGCCGCCGTTCGTTTTCGCGACAAGTCGATTGATGGTTTGTGTCGTATGCCATTGGGGCAATTGACCGGGCACATCAAATCGTGGAAGCTGACTGGGCGAGAACAGAAGATCGCTGGCGAACTGCTGCATGAAGTCAGCAATCGTGTTGAATTTCTAAACGATGTCGGGCTGGAGTATTTGACTCTGTCTCGAACGGCAGCGTCGCTGTCCAATGGCGAGGCCCAACGGATTCGACTGGCCAGTCAGTTGGGCAGCGGACTGTGCGGTGTGCTGTACGTGCTGGACGAGCCGACCATCGGCTTGCACCCGCGCGACAATCGACGATTGATCGGTGCGCTGCATCGGCTCCGCGACC
>JBGSXT010000549.1:0-5515 GCA_041751295.1 Mariniblastus sp. | reverse complement strand
GCCAAAATTGAAACCATAATTCTGCGGGTAAATTCTGGGTAAACCTGTATTCAGATCAACGCGCACAGTATCGTTTCGCTCACTGGAGCAGACATACATCGGCATCCGAGTCGTGGGCACGCCGGTATCTGCCTGCGAATCCCAAGCCATGTTCAAATCAACCAGATTGGCGGCATTCCCCTGTTCGATAAACGGCAGAATTCTGCCGTGGATTGACCATGAGCCATTGTTGCCCTCGAGTACCTCGCCGGGGACAATTTCAAAACTGGGAGGCAGATTCCGGTAGGAAGATTCGTAATTCAACAATGCCAGTCCCATTTGGCGAACATTATTCAAACAGGCCGTGCGCCGCGCGGCTTCCCGCACCGATTGAACCGCTGGCAACAGCATCCCGATCAAGATTCCAATGATCGCGATCACGACCAGTAGTTCGACCAGAGTGAATCCCGTTCGAACCTGTCGCCGGTTGTGGCGATCAAAATTGTTTGCCATTGTGTTCCCGCTCCTGGGTAAAATCCAATTTGTTTCGCCAAATTCAACTGCCCGTTCCCTAATGGGCCAGACCCAGCGTTGGAAAAACACAACAATCCAAGGCAATTTACGTTCCAACACATTGATTTTCTGCTTTATCGGGTTGTATCCGAATATTGTGGACATTTGATTCGCGACACGATTAAAGCCCTGTCGATTCGTCCAACAGCCTGTCGGTTGATTCGACAGAAATTTAGCAAACTTTAGCAATCGAGACTTGCCGTGCGATGGCCGCTCAAAAACCAGGTTCTGTTTCGAATGCTGTTGCTGTTGTTGCTCACAATGGGTGCCATGACGCTGGCCAGCATTCGTTCCGCCATCCTGGAGAGTCGCGCACGCGAACAGAATCGAATCTCGGAAATCAGGACGTTGCTCAACACGGCCCGATTTCCGTTAACAGATTCCGTACTGGAAAACATGAGAGTTCTTTCGGGTGTCGAGTATGTGGTGGTTGGTGACTCAGGACAGATTGTTGCTCGAACACTGGCCGCGCCGGACTCCGTTCCACGACCACAGTCCGTTGATACGCAATCGCGTGGTGCCATGATCCTGCGGAAAATCCAGATCAATGGGCATCCCTTTTTCCACGATGTTGTCAGCACTCTTCAAGGCAGTCATGTTCGATCGCCCGTGGCTGAAATCCACCTGTTCGTTCCCCGCCAAAGTGAATGGTTGATCTGGTGGCAGGCCAGCAAAACACCGCTGCTCATCGCCCTGTTGATACTGCCGCTGGCGCTGCTGGTCAGTCTGGCACTGGCCAACCAGGTGACGCGCCCGTTGGCCCGACTTCGAAAACAGGTTCAGGAAATTGCCGAAGGGGACATGCGTGAAATTCCGCCGACAATACGGGATGACGAAATTCGTGACCTCAATCTATCGATCAATGAAATGGCAACCAAACTCTTGGAACATGAAAAACAGTTGCGCCAATCGGAACGACTTCGAACAATGGCACAATTCGGAAATGGAATTGCCCACCATTTGCGAAATTCGGCCGCCGGTTGCCAATTGGCATTGGAATTATTCGCCAACGAAAATCGGAAAGCTGCAGATTCAGAAAATTTCCAGGTCGCCAACCGCCAATTGGATTTGATCAACAACTATATCAACCGGTTTCTGTTACTATTGAAGTCGTCAGACCAACAAGCGAGCGAGACCGCCGCAAGTCCGGTCGATCTCAACAAAGTCCTTGAGCGTGTTGTGTTCCTGTTACAGCCCTCGGCCAAACATTTGAACGTGAGACTTACCGTGGACGCCAGCAACCAACCACTGATCATGGAAATGCTGCCGGACGATGCCGATCAATTGATGATCAATCTAATCAGCAATGCGATTAAAGCGGCCAGTCAAACCGCCACGTTCTCAAACGGCAAGTTGGCAGTCGTCGATGTTGAACTGAAGCTGAATGACCGGAACAGAATCACGTTTTCAGTTACGGACAATGGCCTTGGTCCGCCAGAGGCCATTGCCGCCGATTTGTTCCAGCCGTTCGTTTCAGGTTCCGCCGAAGGAATCGGATTGGGACTGTCACTGGTTCGGGATATCGCCCGTCGAGCGGGTGGAACGGTCGGCTGGGAACGGATCCGGGACCGGACAAAGTTCACGTTTGAATTTGGCTCAAACCCGCCGGACGAAAATTAGCGCCATGCCACGCATTCTGATTGTTGACGACGAAGAGAGCATTTGTTGGGGTTTGTCGAAACTGTGCGCCCAAATGTCGATCGAATGCGATATGGCATCCAGTGCCGAACAGGGACTGGCGTTATTGGAGAACGCCAAATTCGACGCGGTCATCATGGATATTCGGTTGCCCGGCATGGATGGCTTGGTTGCAATCGAATGTTTCCATCAACGACTTGGGAAAATTCCGATTATCATCATCACTGCGTTTGGCGATCTTCAAACAGCCATTGATGCGGTGCAGAAGGGAGCCTTCGAATATATCGTCAAGCCGTTTGAACTGGTCAAAGTACAAGCAACCATCAGAAACGCCATGGCAATCGCCGGTTCGTTGGATCCGATCCTGCACCGGATACAGGAAAACACTCAGCCCTCCTTGATCGATCGCTGGGGATTGATTGGCTCATCAGCGGCGATGCAGGATGTATACCGGCAAATTGCCCTTGCCACGACGAGCATTTCGCCCGTGCTGATTACCGGTGAAAGCGGAACCGGAAAGGAGCTGACCGCGCGTTCGATCCACCGCTACGGTGCGCGCGCGATACAGCCATTTGTGGCCGTCAACATCGCCTCGCTCAGCCCGTCGCTGGCCGAAAGCGAATTGTTCGGGCATGCCAAAGGCGCTTTTACAGGTGCCGACTCCGATCGGCTCGGTTTAATCCCGCAAGCTCATGGGGGCACGCTGTTTCTGGATGAAATCGCTGATATTCCATTGAACATCCAGGTCAAACTGCTGCGTATGCTCGATTTGGGGGAAGTCACCCCGGTCGGTTCCAACACCCCGATAAAAACCGACTTTCGGTTGATCTCGGCCACTCATCAGGATTTGTGGTCGCAGGTTAATCGAGGTGAGTTCCGACACGATCTGTACTACCGGTTGCGAACATTCGAAATACAATTGCCCGCTTTGCGGAATCGCCGGGAAGATATTCCTGAACTTGTGCAACACTTTTTGGCAATGAGTTCGTCGCGGCGAGCGATCAAGGTATCAGCCGATTTTATCGCTGCGTTGATGACTCGCCCGTGGCACGGCAATGTTCGAGAATTGCAAAACGTTGTTGCCAGGGCAACGACGTTTTCGCCGGGAGGTATTATCACGGCGGAACAATTGGATGACACCAACGTCCAAACAACAACGATCGGAGATGCACGAAGCCTGGAAACCGAGATTCAGGACCGGGTCGCCGAGTGGACCCGACAAAACTGGCAGCAAATGACTTCCGGTCAATTATACGAATCCCTGTTGGAGGTTATCGACCAAGCCATTCTGCCAACCGCATTCGAACTGAGCGAAAATCAGTATTCTGCGGCCGCGAGAAAACTGGGAATCCATCGTACCACTCTCAAAAGGAAACTGACTGACTTCCGTTAACGTGAGCAGTGATCGTAAATAATTGAAGGACGACTTCCCAAGCCGTTGCTGCGCTGCGTCATACAAAATTCGCAGCTCGTCCTATCCCTGATTGAAATGCCGTTTTCCGACAACATGGGCAAACAAAAAAAAGCCGTGCTGTTCGCACGGCTTTTCGATCGGAGAGACTGCTTCACGGTTGACCGCCTAATTGGCGGTCGAATCGGGGCTTTCGATTTTTTCTTCCTTCGCTGCGGCTCGCAGTTTGTTCAACGCTCGAGCCTCGATCTGTCGAATTCGTTCTTTGGTCACGCCCAGTTCCGCTCCGACTTCTTTCAGTGTCTGAGGTTCTTGACGATAGTCCAGTCCGAATCGACTGATGATGATCTTCTGTTCCCGATCATCGAGGCTTTCGAGGATCGTATTGATCTGTTTTTCCCGTCGACTCTGAGCCGATTCGAGCAGGTAGCGATCGCTGCGCTGATCTTCCCGCGCCAGGAACAGCTCTTCCGACGTCGGTCGGAACCGATCCTTTTGCCGGAATTCATCCGGAATCGTGCGCGCAAAGTTCTTCATGATCGCCCAACTGGCGTACGTGCTGAACTTGTTACCCCGCGCGTAATCGAATTTCTCGACGGCCCGGATCAGTGACATATTTCCATCACTGACCAGCTGGAAGAAATCGTCGCTGGAGGAAACATGCCGTTTGGCAATCGAAACGACCAGTCTCAGATTCGATTTAACGATCTGGTTTTTCACCTTGACGGCTTCGTTGTACAACCGTTCGATTTCGTCCATGTCCGACGACCGGGCTTTCATGGCGTCCAACTGGTCCCGCAATTGACGGGCTTTGCACTTCAGAAAATTGAACTTGCGGAACAAATAACCTTCCTGTTCGCGAGTTAATAGGACATTCTCGTACAGAGAAGCCAGATAACGGGGCAAACCGGCCGGAGCTTTTGTCCGTCGAGTCGTTTTTTCCGGCAGTGGCAAATCCGCTTCGACAATCTTTTTGAAGGCCGATTTGCGGTGAAACTCCGGATTGTCCATGTAATCGAGCGGCAACTCCATAATCGTGTTGGCGCGCACCTCGTTAATGATCCGGTAGATCGTGGTGCGGGTACGACAGTAACGTTTGCCAATCGTTTCGGCTGACTTTCCAGCCAGGAAGTCGGCGTAAATCCGCTCTTTCATTTCCAGGTTCAACGGACCTGCTTGATCGGGAAAGATCGCAATATCGGGATACTGCTGATCGAACTGTTTAATTGTGTAACGAATGGTTTCTACGCTGCGATTCATCGTTTTGGCGATGCGGCGAGTCACCTCGGCCGGGCAACCGCCTGCTTTGGCCAGTCGCCGGGCACGCTCGATGATATCATCTTTGTCGTTAGCAGAGAGTTGGCTGAATCGCTCGCCCCGTCGAACTTTGTCACGATTGTTTTTTACGAATTGATCGACGCTGCTATGCAGAAAGCCGACCCGCTTTCGACCTCCATCGAAAATGAACTTTCGACTGACGAGTCCCTGTTGACGCCAACGCGAAATCGTTTTGGACGACACATTGAACATTTTGCTCAACTGCTCAACCGTATGGACCGGCTGCCCAATTTCGTCGGCCTGAATGTTTGCCGATTCGGACAGATCTTCGATGAAGCAGTACAGGTCGTGAATCAGGTCGTCCCCTTTGATGCGGATGATCGGAGACTGTTCGGCACGAAATCCGGTGATTCGGAAACAGACATATTCGTAATTGTAAATACGATCGATTTGTACGTCGCGCAGCAAGCTTTCGGCACCGTCGATCTGTTCAATTTTCTTTTCGCGCGGCGCAAAACGGACCTGTTGGTCGCGTAATTGGCGAATTGAGGATGATTTGTAATCGGAATGCATTGTTTAACCCTAACCTCTCTTCCACTTGAACCGCCGCAATTGCGGGGCGCTAACTCCATTTTC
>JBGSXT010000548.1:0-9349 GCA_041751295.1 Mariniblastus sp. | reverse complement strand
ATGAACGCTCATTTTCGAGACGGGAGCCTGTGGACTTGCAATACAGTGGATGGCGGAGGCCGGGCGGTAGCGCGCTGGTACGAGATCAACATCGGCAATTGGCCCAGCAGCGGAATTCCGTCGCTGGTGCAATCTGGCGATGTCGACCTTGGCAGCGGCAATCATACCTTTTTTCCGGCGATTTACACCGATTCAAACAACAATGCGGCCTTGGTGATCGGCAAAAGCCGCAGTAATGAGTTCGCCAGTGTGATGGCGACTGGGCGGCTGAACTCTGATCTGCCGGGGACCATGGGAATGCCCGAACAATTGGCTATCGGCGACACGGCGGCCAGCGGCCGGTGGGGTGATTATTTCGACATCGCGTTGGACCCGGCGGACCATTCGGTGTTTTGGATGGTGGGCCAATATGAAACTGTTTTCGGTTGGCAAACAACGATCCATAGCTTCTCGGTGCAGACGATGGTCGCTGCCGATTCAGTCACGGTTGTTCGAGGGCTGCAGTTTGTCGGAAACTTGTCCGATACCACGCAATCCGACGATGCGTACCTGCAATTCCATCCCGAGCTGACCGACGATCCGGCAGTGCCTCCGGTTTGTCTGGAGTTTACGGGAACTACGCAATTCGAATCGCCCGGCACATTTCGGTTCACAATCGAGACCGGCGTAAACACAGTTGGATTGGTCCAGGAGGTCGCGCTATTCAACTACGACACTGGCAACTTTGAAGTCGTCAGTTTGCAGGCTGCGGCGATGCCCGATACCATCGTCACGGCAGACGCCACAGGCGATGTTTCGCGATTCTTGCAGGCGGGCACCGGCGAAATCAAAACACGCTTGACTTGGCAACCAGACGGTCCCGTACTCCAGTACCCCTGGTCCATTTCAATCGATCAGGTCAGCTGGACCGTCACCCAATAGCCTTTGGTACCTTGCAAAGCGTTGGCGTTTCACGATCCGGGCGTGTAGGTTCGACGGTGCCAATCGAGTCGGACACTTGTTCGGATTAACACCTATCTTACCACCGTCGCTACCGATCAATTCCATATTCGTCGATCTTGCGATATAGAGTCGCACGGCTGACGCCGAGCAGTTCGGCGGCTTTGGGAACCGCGCCAGCCGTCCGTATAAGCGCTTCTGCGATCAGCTTGCGTTCCCAATATTCGATTTGAAGCGATTCCAATTCGCCATTGGCGGCATCAAGAATTCCCAGATCTTCGATCCGAATTTCATCCCCTTCTGCCATCACAACAGCACTGTCAATCACGTTCCTCAATTGCCGGACGTTACCCGGCCACTGGTAGGCCAGCAGCCGGGCGTTGGCTTTGGACGAAATGGTGATTTCCGTTTTGCCGTGCAATTTGCGGAAGTGCTCAAGAAAATAATCGATCAGGAGCTGAATGTCCGCCTCCCGGTCGCGGAGCGGTGGCACGACTAATTCGTAAACGCTGAGTCGATAGTACAGATCTTCACGAAATCGCCGTTCAGCGACAAACTCCTTCAAATCCCGGTTGGTCGCACAAATGACGCGCACATCCACATGGATTTCCTCCGTGCCGCCGACTGGCAGAAACGGATGGCCTTCCAACGTCCGCAACAATTTGGCCTGCCCTTCCAGCGTCAAATCACCGATCTCGTCCAGAAACAAAGTCCCCAGGTCAGCCTGCTGAAACCAGCCAACGTGATCGCGGTCGGCGCTGGTAAACGCTCCTTTTCGATGACCGAACAGCTGGCTTTCCATTAAGTCCCGCGGAATCGCTGCACAGTTGACGCTTAACATCGGCCGATCGGCGCGGGGGCTTTTTCGATGCAGAGCACGGGCCACCAGCTCTTTGCCGACTCCACTTTCGCCTCGAACCAGCACGCATCCGGAAGCCTTAGCCACCCGGCCGATCTTTGATTTCAGCTCCAACATTTTGCCGCATTCGCCCCGTAGCTCATCCGATGACGCGGATTTTTGGACCAACTGCGAATGTTCAGCGGCTAAAGAAGCATGTCGATTGGCGGTTTGCAGTGATCGAACCATGATGTTGGCCATGGCGCACGCCAAATCGAAATGTGATTCTTCAAAGGCCTCGTGTTGTCGATACATGTGAATCGCGCCGATCACAATGTCCTGGGAGATCAACGGGACGCAGATCGAATCGGCGTATTTTTCTTTCTCATCCGAGGTTCCATGTTCGATGCGGATCGCGTGCCGTTTCTGGACCACCCGCTGAGTCAGGCGATCGTTCAGTTTCAGCTTCTCGGATTTCTGTTTGGGATGGACATGTTTGGGGGTCAGGTTCCCGGCGTCGTTCAGCCACATGAATCCAGTCACCGAAGCGCCCGTCCGTTCGTATAAACGGGACATGCAAATGCCAACGACTTCCTCTGGATCGCCGACGCCCAGCAGTTTGACGCTCAACTGAAACAGAAAGAAAAAATCCTGACCCCGATTCTGGCCTTTAAGAAAATCCAGCGTGTACTGGCCGGTCTCACGCGGATTCATTGATTGATCGAGAATGATCGTGCCGCCGGTTGCAGGTTCCTGTTCCGAGGTATCCGTCCGTTCGCTGGGAGTGTCCCCTGATTGAAATTGAAACATCGATGAACCGATTCGAATTTCGGTTCCGTCCATCAGCCGCGCGCTGTCTATCGGCTGGCCATTGACATAGGTTCCGTTGCTGCTGCCATTGTCCAGTATCCACCAGCCATCCTCATCGCAGAAGACTTCTGCATGGACGCGGGATGACTGCAGATCATTCAGCACGATCTGACACTTCCAGTCCCGACCAAGCAGGTTCTTGCCGGTGGGATTCAACTCGAAGCGGGCTCCGGAAGAAATTCCGGCATTCATTAACAAGTACGCTGGCACTGGCCTGTGACCAATCTGGTGACGTTGGGGCAGAATTTCACGAAACAACCGCTGGGAGGATTATAAAAGGGCTGTCAGGTTCCGTCGATCAACGGTCAAGAACAAACGAAATCGAGAGAATCATCGGCTAAAAAGCGAAATCCGTGATGCCAGCCAAACCGGCAATACTTTTTTTCAACAATAAAAAATTGTTGGCCCATTCTTTGCAGTGGTACGTAATAACAAGACCCGTGGCAGATTTCAACCGATCAATCGATCTTGCCGATGACATTATCAGAAACTAGGATTCACACGGCCAAGGGGTTGTTGCAGGCGAATAAACAGGATTTATGTCAATTTGGGCGAGAAGTACAACTTTAGAGTAGGAACCAATATGCGAGTGAGAACTTTCCTGTCTGTTGCACGTGTTTCCGCGTCCGCAGCTTTGCTGGTCGCATTCCAGTTATTGCAAGGTGCAGCTTTCGCCCAGCCTGAAGCGGCAGTTGAAAAGTTTGGCGAACCGAGCCGGGCCGAATACCAGGTTTCACTGCTGGTTTCTCGTTTGATGCAAAAGGACCATCTGTCGCAGCAGAAGCTCGACGACACGATTTCCAAACGCGCTTTTGAGATGTTCATCAAGGCACTCGACCCGATGAAAATCTATTTCATGCAATCGGATATTGACGATTTTCGCCAGTTTGAAACCGAGATCGATGACACGATCAAGCGGGGGGACTATTCAATCGCTTTCAAGATCTTCAAACAGTTTCTGAATCGAATTGACCAACGGGCTGAACTTGCTGCCCAATTGGTTGACGAAGAGTTTGATTACACGGTTGAAGAGGAAATCGTTACTGATCGGGACCTGATCGATTACGCGAAAACAGAAGACGAGGTCCTTGATCGCTGGAGAAAGCGGATCAAGTACAACCTGCTGGTGTTAGACAGCGAGAAGGATTCCAAGTCCGGCGCCCAGACCACCCCCAATGGTGACGCCAACATTGAACCCCCTGCCGAACCCAAAACCACTCCCGAAATTGACCCTCGCGAAAAGTTGAAGAATCGTTATCGCTCGTACGCCAAACGGATGCACCAGACCGACAACAACGACGTTGTCGAAATGTACATCTCGTCAATCACGGCCAGTTTCGATCCACATACTTCGTACATGTCCAGCGAAACGTTTGAAAACTTCATGATCCAGATGCGACTCGAACTCGAAGGGATCGGCGCCACACTACAATCGTCGGAAGATGACGGCTACACAGTAATCAAGCGGATCGTACCCGGCGGAGCAGCCGACAAACAGGGTGAATTGAAAGTCGAAGATAAAATCGTTGCCGTCGGACAGGGTGGTGAACAGGATATGAACGATGTAACGGGCATGAAATTGGACGACGTTGTCGATCAGATTCGCGGCAAGGCCGGCACCCGTGTCCGATTGGACGTGTTGTCCGAAAATGATGCGAAGATCAAAACGATCGAAATCGTCCGTGAAAAGATCAAACTGGAGGACAGCGCGGCGCGCGGCGTCGTGTTTGAAGAAGGGACCAAACCGGACGGGTCACCATTCAAAGTCGGCGTCATCGATCTGCCAAGCTTTTACGCCGACTTGGATAACGCCAGTCCCAAGTCGGCCGAGGCCAGAAGTACCACCCGCGATGTGGATCGCATTCTGCAGGATTTCCGTAGCCAATACGTCGATGCAGTCGTGCTTGATCTGCGACGAAACGGCGGCGGCAGTCTGCGGGAAGCGATCGACTGCACCGGACTGTTCATCAACCTCGGCCCGGTGGTTCAAGTCAAAGATGCCTACGGTGAAATTCAAAAATACAACGACGAAAATCCAGGCATGAGCTGGGACGGTCCACTGGTTGTTTTGACCAGCAAATTCAGTGCGAGTGCCAGCGAAATTCTGGCCGGTGCCGTTCAGGATTACGGGCGCGGTCTCGTTGTCGGTGATACAACATCGCACGGCAAAGGGACGGTCCAAAGTCTGATCAATCTGAATCAGATCGTATTTGGCGTCGAAAATCCGCCCAGCATGTTCGGTGCTCTGAAAATCACCATGCAGCAATTCTATCGTCCTAACGGCGATAGCACCCAGAAACGTGGTGTCCTGGCCGATATCGTGCTCCCGTCCATCAGTGACAAGATGGACGTCAGCGAAACGGACCTCGACTACCCTGTCGAATTCGACAAAGTGCCACCGGCCTATTTCCGCCGTATGGCCCTGGCCAACAGCGAATTGCTGGAGGATATTCGCAAGGCGTCGCTGGGGCGGGTTCAGTCATCGGATGAATTCCAGAAGAGCCAACAGCAAATCGACGCGTATGTGGAACAGAAAAATCGCAAATCTGTGTCTCTGAACCGCGAAACATATTTGACCCGGTTGGCACAATTCAATGCCGAAGAAGAAGACCAAAACGCCATCGAGGAGCAAATCAATCATTCCAGTCTCGAAATCGAACGGGATTTCTACTTGAACGAAGTGCTGCAGATCGCCGTCGATTACACCCAGGCACTGGGCCCCGAAAAATTCGCGGGGAAGAACTGATTAGCGCCGCTGGTCGCCCCTGTTCGTTTGTCTGCGAACAGGGTTTGGCTAAACCGGCAAAGAGATCTCTTGTACCAGCGCGGGAGTAGAGGAGAGTCCGGCCAATCCGTCCATCCGCCATTCCGGAGGTCACGGATTTCGATCGGATGCGCTTTCAATGCGGTCGTTTATCGTGTTGGGTAACGGGACCGTTCCGGGATCGGGTTGGACCGCTGTCAGTCGCGCAGGACTGGCCAACGTTTTCTCCCAGAATTCACGCGCTTTTTCGACCGCTATCGCGAGGACGGTTCCCGCCGCGTAAGGCCCTCCCGGACTTCCGGCTGGCGCGCCGGTCATGATCTCGATCGCTTCGTAAATCGTCCCCACCGCGTAAACATGAAACTTTCCCTGGCGACAGGCATCAACCAGATCGTCGCGCAACATTAAATCGCCCTGATTCGATTTGGGAATGACCACGCCCTGATCGCCAGTCCAGCCAAACTGGCTGCAGGCATCAAAGAAACCTTCGATTTTTTCATTCACGCCCCCGATCGCCTCGATGTGCCCGTGTTGGTCAATGGCACCCGTCATCGCCAGATGCTGATGGATTGGAATCCCAGTCAGCGCACTGATCAAACAAACCACTTCCGCACCTGATGCCGAATCGCCATCGATGCCGCCATAACTCTGCTCAAACGCGATCGACGAACTGAATGCCAACGGGTGGTCGTTGGAGAGCAGATGCCGCAACAGTCCGCCGATAATGTGGAACCCCTTGGTATGAATCGAACCCGACATTTTTGCCGCGCCTTCGATATTGATCAAACCGGCCTGCCCCGGCCCAATCGTCGCCGTGATCCTGGCCGGGAATCCATACGTCAGCGGCCCTGAATGCATAACCGCCAGACCGTTGATCTGGCCGACAACCTGGCCGCTGGTCTGAACCAGGATCGTTTCATTGGCAACGAGTTGTTGGAACTTGCGGGAAGGCATCGCCGCTCGATGTTTTGTGCGGCGAATGGCCTGACGGACGTGATCACCGGAAACCACCTGGTTCTTTGCCAGAAAGGCCGCCTCGCGAATCAGATCGGCAATCCGGCCAAATTTGGCGGTCAGCTTGTTGGCTCGGGCCGCAATCCGTGCCCCATGTTCCACCAGCGCGGCAATCGCCGATTTGTGAAACCGCGGCAATCCCTCCGCTTTAGCAATCCCGGCGACCACTGAGGCATATTGCTGTATCGATTCGGGGGAGCGGTCCAACTCGCTATCGAAGTCGGCCAGAATCTTGAAGTGTTCGCGAAAGTCCGGGTCGGCAAAGTCGAGCATGGCGTAGGTCTGAACATCGCCAATCAGAATCACGCGAACCACGATCCCGATTGGTTCGGGCTGGATCACAACCTGCTGTCGCATCCAACCCAGTTCCGGCGGTACAATTTCCAACAGCCCCGTGCGAATCGTGCGCATCAACGCCCGCCAGGCACCTGGCTCGGCCAACACGTCTTCAGCATCGAGAACCAGATAGCCGTGATCGGCGTTCAGCAACGCTCCCGCCCGAATGCCCCGATAATCCGAGAGTGCCATTCCACCGGGACCCCATTTCGGCTCAACCGTTCCCAACAAATTCATGATATTGGGCGAGCTTTCAAATACGACTGGTTTGGAACTCGGCTCTTTGTGCGTCAGGACAACGTTGACCCCATATAACTCGCTCAAGTCATCGGTCTCTTCCTCCGGATCCACCCGATCGAGTCGATTTTCAACTGCGTCGCCGATCAGCTCCTCCAGAAAAGCCTTGGCGGCGTCGCTGTCAAATTTCTGGAAAATCGGTGCTGCGACTTCCCGAATCAAATCCATTGCCAGCCTCGCCCGCAACTCAATCAGCCGCTGATTTCCCTCGCGAAACGTGTCAGCCATGCGTCGACCGACTTCGCCCAACTGTTTCTGAAAAGCCGGTGCCAACTCCTCAAATTTCGCCAGCTGTTCTGGCGGTGCCTTGCCCTGCTGGATCAACACTTTCAGCTGGGTGGGTGGCGTCGGTTCGCCATCAACCAGCGGCAATATGACCGTTTGAGTCATCGGCCCGTTTTGCATGCTAACAAGCCCCAGCTGGCTGGCCGCCAATTCTGCTTCCAGCGGCTTGGAGATTTCGCGAACCTTGGCTTCAATCTCTTCTTTCACGCTTCCGAGTTGCGAACTGACTGGTTCGGAATCCAGCGCCTTGAGCAAGCCGGATTCAATAAACCCCGCCAACTCGGCAACGACTTTGCGGAAGATGGGCCCCCGCCCCGGCGGCAACTCGATCAGTCGCGGGCTTTGGGGCCGCAGAAAATTGTGGACATAACAGCAATCCCGTTTACTGTCGGTCGAGGGACGCAATTCCTCCAACAATTTTTCCACCATCCGGGTACGTCCAGTCCCCCGCGAACCGCGCACGTAAACATTCTGGCCAGGCGCGTCGCAGAGGATTCCAAACGACAGCGCATCGAAAGCAGTCTCCTGCCCAATGACCGTCGGTGCCGGAGCCACATCGTCTGTCGTTTCGAAATCTAGCGAATCTGGATCGCATCTCCAGCGAAACTGGTCACAACTTAAATGGCACTGTTGAATCGATTGCATGTCGTCGCCTCGCGAAATAGGGGTCAGGGCAAGCGCCGGGATCGACCGGCTTGGAATTGGCAATGAAAGAGTCTTGCAGAAAAAACTTTGCCAGAAGCTCTGGCCTCAAACCGTACGCTGGCGATGGTAACGTTGCGGGTGTGGCATCGGCAAGAGGAAACGCAGGCCAGCCATTGAGCTCCGAAATCATCGCTCCCGTGTGCCCATCTCGTCCTGACGTCGAGAAGGCCACATCGCCGAGACCGCGACGGGCGACGAATCGACGGCACGGTCTATGCGAAGCTGCCCAACAGGGAAACGTTTATCAAATATGAAGAACTGGCTCCCATTCCAAACATGACTATCCGCCTGACAGGAGTGCAACGAATGGAGCAACATCCAGCAGATTAACGGTGCCGTCGCCATTAATATCGCCTTCGGCCTGGAATATCCCATTCGTAATCAATTCGACAAACGGGGCAACATCCAGCAGATTGACGACGCCGTCGCCGTTGATGTCGCCGTTGATGCCAACGCTGAAGTCGCCAACAGCACCCGGCTGCAGATGCGCCGAGAAGTTGAGGAGGTCACCCACGATGATCTGCCGACCGACGGCCCACATGTCACACAAGCCGGCTGCCGAAAGGCCCGCGACCGAAGGTCCGATGACCGAATCGAAGTCCTCGACCTGCTCCCACACCGTGCCGTCCCAGTACACGATGCCCGCACCGCCGCTGTACACATTGTCGGAGTCGAAGGCCACGAGAGAGCGTCCGCCGCCGGGACTCTCCACTTGCGTCCATGATGAGCCATCCCAGTGCAGGAACAGTGGAAAATATCCTTGACCAACAACGAAATAGTCACCGACAGCCCAGACATCGTCGCTCGCAATGGCCTTCACATCGTAGAGTCGTTGGAAGGTTCCCGGCGCGGGACTGGGCCCGCGCGTCCAACAGTTGCCGTCCCAATGAATGATGTATCCATTGGCTGAATAATCGCCATCGCTGCCTCCACCGACGGCCCAGATGTCGTCAGGCGAAAGTGCAGAACCTGCCTCCGTGGCCCAGCCGGGCGTGCCCCCCGCGGGATACGGCGTGGACACAACGGTGAAATCCGATCCGTTCCAATGCATTGCGAGCACAGGATGACTTCCACCGGGTCCGCCTGAAGTGTCGATGAAGTCGCCAAAGAACCAGATGTCATCCGGCGCGATTATTTCGATGTCGCGCACATTGGCGCCGGAGCCACCAACGGTCAGCGGCGTGTCCATGACGGTCCATTCGCTGCCGTTGTAGCGGGCCACGAACAGGTGCGTACCGACGAAACCATCAGGTCCGGCGACGAGCTTGCCACCCGCAGCCCAGACATCGTCGGGGTTGCTG
>JBGSXT010000547.1:0-7920 GCA_041751295.1 Mariniblastus sp. | reverse complement strand
GACGTTGAGTGATTCCCTGAAAAACTACGAACTGGGGATCCGGCGTCTCAAGGAGTGCCATCGGGCACTCAATCAGGCAGAAAACAGAATCCGGATTTTGACCAAGGTGGACGCCGACGGGAATCTGGACATTTCGGATTTCGATATCGACGACACCGACGATTCCGAATCGCCACCCACTCCGCGACCGGCAAAAAAACGGGTCAGGCAACAACCCGAAGAAAATGACGGCCTGTTTCGATAACGGCACCCTTGATGCAGGAATATTCAAGGTCGCCCGCTCCACGGGCATCGACTCGGTGTGTCGAAGTTTGCCCTGGAATGTTCCGTTTTTCCTGCCGAACAGAATTCCTGCCGAACCGAACGGCAATGCTGGTGCGGCTAGTACGGTTGGTGCGGTCCACCGTTTCGATAAGGCTTCATTTTCGACTACCAACCTTCGAAAGTCCGCAATTCATGTCCATTGAACCCGTTTGTAGCAATAGCTACAATCGGTCGCGGACAAATTGTAGCCGATGCTACATTTTCAGAAATGGACTGGGCCGTGAGCAAAATACGAAGAACACGCGTTGAAGACTATTTGATCGCCATCGAACAGATCTGCGGACAGGGTCATGATCTCGCCGGTACCGGCAGCATTGCCTTGGAACTCGGCATTTCCAACGGCACGTGCAGCAGCATGTTGAAAGAACTTGCAGCGCAGGGTTTGATCGACCATTCCCCGTATAAAGGAGTGAAAACGACAGACCGGGGCAGAGTACGAGGTCAGTATATCCTGCGTAGAACACGCCTTATCGAGTTGTTCCTGTTGAGTGTTCTGAACGTCAACCGGAAAATGGCGGAAAACGAAGCGTGGTGTCTGGAGCCAGCAGCTTCCGACCAGTTGATTGAACGAATTGACGCATTTCTGAATCAACCAATGATCGACTCACTGGGCCAACCCATTCCGCGTGTGGACGGGAAAATCCTTTGATCGTGAAAATTGCTGGTTGCACATTTTTGGTAACGCTCACGTGTTTCCACCACACGACGCAGCATCCTAAAATCCGACATTGATTGCAAAACGAACTACCGCAAACCGCATCCCGTGAATCGGTTTTGAATCGCGAACCTGCGTTTTGGTATACCGAAACCGTTCGAGTGGTCGATAGTTTGGAAAGCACAATCGGCATAGCGGGACGACATAATCGCCGCAAACATTTTCCAATCCGCAAAGTCAACTGTTGATTTGAAGCCCCAATCATGACAATACGAAAATCCTGCCAATCGTCGTTCTTAAAAGCCCCATTACTTGGAACGGCGTTCGGCTGTTTTTTTTTGATGGGTCCGTCAATCCTGCTAGCTCAACAATCTACTGGTTCTGTTCCTCGATACGACTTGCAAAAGGGCAGTCGAGCGGACCATCGTCAATCTCCCGTTGATTTGGATCAACTCGGTATCACCGTTGCTGACGACGAAGACAACGAAGGCTTAGCTCGCGACGATTTCGACAGGAGTTCCAAAGAAGTCGACAAAAAAGATGTCCCGGAATCGTATGGTCCTGATCCATGCGAACCGCGCAAAACTCTGTTTCAATGGAGCTACGGAACAAGTTTTTCTGGTGGCCCAGACTTGGACGAACCGCTGGTCACCGATCGACCTGACTTCACTGAAGCCAGTTCCACGGTCGGGCGGGGAGTTATTCAGCTGGAAACCGGGTATACATATACGATTGATGACGACGGGATCGCACAAACCGAATCGCATTCCACTCCCGAGCCGTTGTTGCGGTATGGGATTGGGGCCGACTGGCTGGAATTTCGGCTTGGCTGGAACTACTTGGACGAACAAATTGGTGGCGCAGGAAACTCCGGAGGTGAAGATTTGTACTTGGGTTTCAAAATCGGTTTGACTCCGCAGGAAGGTATCCTTCCCGAGATGGCATTGGTTCCACAAATAACCGTGCCCACTGGAACCGATGCGTTTTCGGCGGAAGAAGTGCTGCCGGGTCTCAATTGGCTGTACGGATGGGATCTGAACGATCGCATTTCCACGGCTGGCAGTACCCAGTTCAATCGTGCCCTTGATGACGGATCGGATGACGCGTATACCGAGTGGGCTCAATCGTGGACTATCGGTTATTCTTTGACTGAAAAAGTGGGCGCTTACACCGAATGGTTCGCACTCTTCCCGCATAGTTCCGAAACGATTTTGCCAGAATATTATTTTAACGGCGGTTTCACGCGGTTGTTCGGCAACGACGTTCAATGGGACATCCGCGCCGGAGTGGGGCTCAACGAAGCGGCAGACGATTACTTTGTCGGAACGGGTTTATCAATGCGTTTTCGCTAATCTCTCTTCGTTTGCGGGCTCAGATTTATCGACCGGGGATAGTGGCACTAAACAGAGAAGAGGTGAATTACCAAAAATTTGATCGTGCCCAGTCAAGAATATCTCCGAACCAGACGTAGCCCAGACTTCGTTCTCCGCAATGTATTTTGGCTGTAACTTCGGAACCGATGGTGAGCCGTAGTGCGGGGTCAGGTTTTACGCTGGCAAAAACCAGAACGGCTGGTGTTCCATTACCCGATTCCAAAACGCGGTTGAATATTTGGGAAACTGTCGCCTGATAAGTGTTTTCCGGATTGGTCGCCGGAACGAATGTGACTCGATATTCGAGCTGTGTCGACTGATGCGGTTGCAACAGATGGCCAAGGCGCTTTTCCGGAACTTGAAGCTCAAGCTGCCACGGCCCATTTTCGTCCATTACCTCCAGCAACAGCTCACCGCGCGCAACCGGACGTCCGGACAACAGGTCGCCAGGCTGGAACGTCGCCAAGGTTCCGGCAATCGGCGATTTCACTTGCGACCGTCCGATCAACCGGTTGGTCAACTGCAGTTGTTCCTTCAGCCCGGAGATTTCCAGCGAGAATTGGGCGATTTTTGCACTTAAGGTAATTCGGTCCGTCGGAGTATATTGAACCGATTGGTCATCCAATTGAGCTTTGTAGGCCGACAGAATCTGTTCTTTTTCCGCAACATTGCTTGCGAGCAGCAGTGCTCGCGATATCAGTGTTTCGCTATGGACATTGACCAGTCGCTGGTTGGGTTGGACAGCTTCCTCACTGTCGACCCATACTTCCCGTACTTGCCCATCAAACGGAGCATAAGCGCGGAATTGTTTCACAGGCATCAGTCGTCCGGTAGCCGCGATATGATAGGGCGCTTGGACGAACATCAGCACAGACGCGAACAATGCAATCGCGCTGATGGCGATTAGAATCCTCGAACGGGTGAGCTTTGCGATATTCGACCATTGGCCAATCCGGCGACGCATGGTCAACAGAAACAGCTCTTCCTGTTTCAGTGCGTGCCAGGCAGCCAACGAAATATGAATTGACAGTCGTTGAATCGACCGGGCATCGGGAACCGGTTTATCCGAAAACTGTTCGATGACCAGAGCTGCAAAAGCGGTCCTGTCGGCAACGTGAATATTCGAATCAAAGTCGATTTTTTCGGGAGCAAACAGCGGAACCGCTGTCAGCCACGATGCACCTGATGTATCTAGATAACCTGCGATCAACTCAAACGTCTCATCTGTCGTTGTTTGAAAACCCAAGCCAAAACTGATTTCCCGTCCGGTTCTGATGACATGCTCGGCCAGCATCTGCAGGGCTCTGACCGTATTCGCGTTTCTGACGATATCATCCTGTCCGCTGATGGCATTGATTCTGCAGGACGCGGCCGACATCGTCGCCAACCAGACCCGGTCGCAACCGAGCAGACGCCGGGCTTCGTTGACGGCTGTCGACGCCACGTAATCGAATTCCGATTGGTTGTGAAGCAACAATACAAATTCTTCAATATCCCGGCCATCGTTGGAGCGGCTCAAATCCGGCACGATGGAATTTTCGTCAGGCGGCATGGATGGCACGACAGTCCTGTTCGAAAAACTGGTGTTTAATTCTGATTCAGTTCCAGGCGTGTCGCGTGGTGTTGTATTGGCTTGCCTGCATTTTGATTGTTGATGGCTGTCAGATTGGGGCGATTCGTCAACCTGGTTCGCGCGGCGGGCAAGATACCGGGAAGCGCTCGCCACAAGTTGTTGCAGCTCAGCATTCGAGCGGTCGTCGAGTCGACAATCAAGAATCAACTGCAAGACGCCGACAGTTTCATTCTCCAATTGAAGTGGCGCAAGATAAATCACCCGTTGCCGCCCGTTTTGGGCAGCGTCTCGGAACGGAGTCGTCGAGGAATTGCCAGTGAACAAGACTTCGCTGAGCAGTGATCGGTGTCGTTGGACAACGTCGGAATTTTCGAAAGCCTGGAACCGTTTGGGATCGGTCGAACCGATTCGGGCCAATTGTCCAATTTCATTCAGCGCCCAAATCTGCCCTGCCAAGGCACCCGTCACGGCGACCGATTCGGTCAGCAGACAGGCGAAGTAGATCTTGGGGGACGCATGCAAATGCCCGGACAGTCGATCGATTGGGCGGGATTGTGGCGCGGGCCGCTCGTGGCGATCGAATTTTCCAGGCTGGGTTTCCGGCAACGCCATTAAGGAAGCATCCCTGCATTTGGAGGTAGTTGCAGCCAATCCCAAATCAGATGGGATTCGCTCAATACTGAATCCGATTATCTTCCTCTTTTGGCTGCCACAGGGTCAACGTGAATTCAGACCATTTTCCACTCGGAATTGTGAAGCCAGTGTTTCGAATGCCCCAGGTTCAAACGACCGGCAAGTGTCGGCTTACCCGGCGGATGGTTCCGTTTCGGTACCAAGGTCGCAGACTGTCCATTCATTTTTGGACCAGTTGCCAGACCGGGTCGAAGTCTTCGCTGTTCAATTGAAGCCACTTGACTGAATCGGACAACAGTAACATTGAAGGCCCGTCGGCTTTCCATCGGTTGACCACCGACGCCATCTGCTGGCATGCCAGTGAATGTTCACCCCGCTCGTAAAACTCCAGTCCCTGTTCGTATTCACTCTTCAATGACTTCCAATCATTGTCCGGCTGGTAAGGAACCTCATACACGGTGATGGCCCGTTTGACATTGACAAATCGGACCGAGCGGATCTTTCGGTGAAGCAATTCGGCAGGCAACGCAGCGCAAGTCGATTCGGCGATCAGCAGATTGGCTCGCAATTGTTTGGTGGCCCCCTGAATTCGGCTGCCGACATTGACGACATCGCCTAAGGCACCGTACTTGAACTTGCGCTCGGAACCCGTATTTCCGACTTGGGCCTCGCCACTGTTGATCCCGATTCCGAAGTCAACAGGTTCACCGACGGTGGACGCCCATAGCCGGTTGATTTCAGGCAAGTAGCCGATCATGTCCAGTGCCGCGCGGACAGCCAACTCGGCGTGATCCGCACGGACTTCCGGGGCACCCCACATCGCCATCACTTCGTCGCCGACATAGTCGACCACCACTCCTTCATGGTTGAACACACAGTCCGAGAGTCGACTCAAAACGAAATTGATCCACTTGATTGACTTGTCCGGACCGATTCGCTCGGCGATTCTGGAAAAGCCTCGAATATCGGCGAACAGCACGCTGACCTGTGCGGAACGGGGTTCGAGCATCGTCATATCCGATTCAATTTGACGTGCCAATCGCGGCGAGAAAAACTGGTCAAATCTGGCCCTCATCTGCGAAATTTGGCGCTCCTGACCCATGCGTTCCAATCCGACCGAAATTCCGTTAGCAAACAACTCGACAAACATAGCTTCAGTTTCGCGGAACCCCGTTTCGGAATCGGCCGACATGCCGCGATCCCCATAAATGACACCAATCACTTCGTCACTGGCATTCTTCAAGGGTGACGCAACGAGACTCTTCACGTTCATCAGACTCATCGTTCTGACATCGGGAATCTGATAGACCGTCTGCTTTTCGCGATGGACAAAATCGAGAATTTTTGTGCTTGGTGACCAATCAACCATTCCCTTGCCGGTCGCAAACACCGCCTGCGCTTGCCATCTGCCCCAAGTCGCTGCCTCTTTGCAGAATGACGGCGCGTAAGGCGCGTCGAAGGCAATCAGGATATGATCCAGATCAAGTATTTGGGCAATCGTCCTGGCGGCATTGTCAAAAAACTCCGGACTATTCGGGGAATTTTGCAAGATCTGCATGGTGATCTGCAGCAGCTCCAGCAGTCGTTCCCCGCCAATGCTGTCCCCTTGGCGAGGTTTCATCAGGTCGATAGAGGACCCGTAATCGGTAGGTTTAACCGCCAACAGGTTGGGCGGCGCAAATGCGGGCAGGCTGCGCAGATCGAGATCGGAAAAGGCCGGATTCGCCAATCCAAACGAAATCGTACGATTGCCGAGTGTGATTTCAAACGGCGGAAGGACAATTCGACTCTCGTGAGGATGAATCGGTGTGGACGCCCCGGAAAAAATTGATTGGTTATCGCTGGTGTTTTTTATTTCGATCCGGTCCCCAGATAACAGAATTTCGGCAAATCTTCGAGAATATTCACGTTCATTGGCGGATGCAATGACCAGCTTCAAGTCCAGTTTGGATAGTGGATCCTGGCCCTCGATAAAATTGATTACATCGGGTTCCTGATTTTCCTGACGTCCGATACGAAAAGAGCGATTTACATCGGACTCAAACAAAACTTTCTGACTTGATTGCAGTGTTTTTTCGAAGACCCTTAACGAAATAGGCATGGATTGACTTTCAGTCAGGGCTTCGATTCGCGAGTGAACACATGAGGTGGCAAACCAGTTTATCTTTTAACGAAATATGTGATATTTGACACAGTCCAACAGGTCATCCAGAATCATGACTTCAGTCCTGCTTCGTTTCCAAAACCAATCACAACCGGATTTACCATTGTTATTGAACCGCGAAAAATTGAAGCTGCATCGAACCTGGATGATACTATTTGCCGCTGGCCTGATCGTTTCGGTCGCTGCCCTGTTTGATGCCGACTCTAGCCGGTTCAAGTTCCCGGGAGGGAGCAGTACCATCGGATATCTGCTGGGCGTGCTGGCCGGATTGATCATTGTATTTGAAATTCTATTGTGGCCGCGAAAAAAACTGCTGCGGCGCTGGCGCGTTGGCCGGGCGAGAACATGGATGTGCGCCCATATCTGGTTGGGGCTGGTAACCGTCCCGTTGGTGATTGTACACGCCGGGTTCCCGTGGGGTGGTTCTCTGGCAGTCGTCGCCATCGTACTGCTGTTCGTCGTTGTCGCAAGCGGAATCTTCGGACTGGTCTTACAACAGCATATTCCTCGCCAGATGGCCAACGCCTCACCGGCTGAAACGGTCTATTCGCAAATCGACGTTGTGGCGAGACAAATCGTTCTGGAAGCCGACGCGCTGGTTTCCGCAACGACCGGTTCCATTTGTGGCAAGACAAATTGGAGTGAATTGTACCCCAAGGACAAAGGTGGGGCGGCAGGCGTTGTCGATTACATTGGGGCCAGTCGTGACATCGCCAGCATTTACGGAAAAGCAGTCGTCGTGGAACTCCCGCGAAATCCGATACCTGACACGCAAATTTTGGCGACGGCGTATGCATCGCAAATCAGAGACTATTTGGAGTTCGGAAAAAAATCTCGTTCTGCCTTGATAGAACAGGCAAGGCAGAATCAGTTTTTCGCCGACCTGGCCGACAAAGTCGATCCGGAGGCCCATTATGTGATTGGCGAATTGAAACAATGGTGTGATGAACGGCGGCAACTTGATCATCAGAAGATGCTGCACCACTGGCTCCATTTATGGCTGGCGGTGCACTTGCCACTTTCGTTGGCATTGTTGGTAATCGTCGTGTGGCATGCTATTGTCGCGACAAAATACAGCGGCATTTTTTAACTGTTTTAGGCGATCAGGTATCCGAAGAATGAAGGACAATCATGCCAGAAAATAGTCCAGCAAAAGCAAGAGCACTCCGAATCCCGTTGGGTTCACATAAAAATGATC
>JBGSXT010000546.1:0-7822 GCA_041751295.1 Mariniblastus sp. | reverse complement strand
AACGGCTTTTCATTACTGACGGCGACTTTGTAAAACTGGGTGATCGGCAGGTTGGCCTTGAAAGCGTAGGTTTGGCCCCGATCCCAGCTTTCATAGACTCCTCCATCGCAGCCAATCAGCAAATGATCGGCGTCGTCCGGATCGATGACCATCGCATGATTATCGACATGCTTGTCCGCTTCGCCCAGTGGCGGAAACGTCCGGCCACCGTCTTCTGTGACCCGCAGGAGGGTATCCAGCGAATAGACCCGATCGAATTTGTGCGGGCAGGCGACAATTTCCTGATAATACTGCGGGCTGTCCGAAACGTAGTCACTCATTTTCTGCCATGACTCGCCTCGATCGGCACTCCGGAAGAACCCGCTTTGACCGCCGGCAGCTTCCACAATCGCGTACAGCACTTCCGGGTTGATTGGAGAAATGGCCATTCCAATTCGGCCTTTGTCGCCCCCCGGAAGGCCTCCGTTAATCGGTTTCCATGTTGCACCACCATCGATCGATTTGTGAATTCCCGACTCAGGACCGCCGTCGATCAACGTCCAGGTGTGGCGGCGTCGCTGGTAGGCTGTCGCGTAGAGAATATTCGGATCCTGCGGATCCATGTGCACTTCATTGACGCCGGTATGCGGGCTGATATCGAGGATTTTGTTCCATGTCTTCCCGCCCTCGGTCGTTTTGTATAATCCGCGATCGCCCCCTTCTTTCCACAACGGACCTTGTGCCGCCACGTAGACGACATTGCTATCGTCAGGATGGATCAGGATTTTGCCAATGTGTTCACTGTTTTCCAGTCCAACTTTGGCAAACGATTTTCCACCGTCGGTCGATTTGTACAGTCCGTCGCCATAGCCGACACTGCGTTGCGAGTTGTTTTCGCCGGTGCCAACCCAGATGGTAAATCGGTCCCATGGGTCGATCGCAAGGCAGCCAATCGAGTAAGATCCATGGCCATCAAAGATCGGATTCCATGTGACACCTGCGTTGGTCGTTTTCCAGACTCCTCCGACGGTGGCGAGATACCACGTCGATCGTTTTACCGGATCAATGGCAATATCCAGAATTCGACCCGACATCAGTGCCGGACCGATTCCGCGAAACGGCAATGCCGACACCAGCCCCGAATTGATTCCGGGCAGCGGGTCCTGGGGTTCATCCGAGTCCTGGGCAATTGCTCCCGTCAAAGAAAAAGTGATTGAGAATATGATCGCAATGAATGTGGAGCGTAACGTGTTTTGAAACATGGAGTGACCCTGCTGCGATGGTAGTCTGTTGCCGTTCAAAGAACTTCCATCGTAATTCAAATGTATGCCCGTTTGAATTACCTTGAGCGGAAAACGCCAATTACCGGACACAAGACCGGCAGAACAATAGGTTCCTGCCGATATTGGTATCAGTGAATACGGGATTGCCGGACCATTTGCGCTACCACTTCTTTGGGGCTGCCCGTTTCGCGGAAAATTTCCAGTTGGCGGTCGGCCCAACTGGGACCGCTGGCGATGCGGCGTACCCGCTCCAGCCAAGGTTGGCACTTCAGCGCTTTGGCTGTAGGTTGAAGATAGTCGACCAGCGAATTCACAATCGCGGGCACGCTATGGGTCTCGAATGTCTTGACATTGACCAGTTTGGCCTTGGTCCCATACCGACAGGCCCGCCATTTATTCTGTTGAACCAATATCGGGTGACAGTCGTGCTGATAGGCACCTTCATCAATCAGATCCGAAAGTGCCTTGACAAGACATTGCACCAGCCCGGCAAGGGCCAGGCAATCGTCCAGGTTGCCGGGCATATCGCAGACCCGAACTTCCACCGTTCCGAAGCTGTGGTGAGGCCGGACATCCCACCAGATTTCCCGGATTGTGTTGATGAATCGGGTCTGTTCCATATGCCGCACCAGCCAGGCATACTCGCTCCAATTGCGCATTAAGGGGGGCAGTCCAGCCGTCGGCAAGCCTTCCATGATCTTCGATCGATGGGATTGCAGGCCCGTTTCGTGGTTGTCCCAAAACGGACTGCTGCAGGACATCGCGAGAAGCGTGGGAAGATGCTGCATGATCCGGTCACAGATCATGACGGCTTTGTCACCTGAATTGACTCCGACATGGACGTGCAAGCCAAACGTGATCAAGCGGCGGGCCATTTCCTGCAGCAGATTGATCAGGTTCTCGTACCGTTCGTTGGGAGTTACCTTCTGGTCGCGCCACGATGAGAAGGGATGCGTCGCTCCCCACCACAATTCCACGCCGATGCCGTCGGCTGCGGACTGCAATTGTCTGATTTTCGGTTCCAGATCAGCGCGGGCGTCGTCAATGGTTTCGCAGATTCCGGTGTTGACTTCGATATAACACTGCATCAACTCCTGCTTGTAAGGCAACTCGCTGCCGTTGGCAGGGAATTCTGCGAGCAGCCTTTCGATGCTGGAGGACAGAGATTTGGTTTCCCGATCAATCAGGCCCAATTCAAGCTCAATGCCGACAGTGGGACGATCGTTTGATTTGAATTCCAGTATGTTCATGATCCGAACACGATAATCGATGCGTCAATAAAAATCAATGAATCCAATGTCAAACCAATCCAACCATCATGCCAAGTCAGGAATCAAAAAAAATCAAGGGCCAGATGCGTCATTACTTGTGCGCCCACCGAAAGAACACGTTCATCAATATCGAATTGGCAACTGTGCAATGGAAAATGGCCGACCGTGTCTCCGCGACATCCCAAGCGAACAAACGCAGCCGGTAAACGTTGGCTGTAAAAGGCAAAGTCTTCGCCCCCCATGCTGGGTAGCGGAATGTCCTGGACATGGTTGGAACCCAGTAGACGTTGGCAAATTGCCTGGACGACTTGCGTGGTCTTGATGTCGGCCATGACGGAGGGTACTTCCATGCCAAACCGGACATCAATTTTTGCTCCAGTCGCACCTTCCATTTCCTCAGCGGTTTCATGAATCCTGGCGATTGCGTTTTCACGCGCGGAACTGTTCAGCGATCGCATGGTGCCTAAAATGTTGACCTGATCCGGAATCACATTGTGCTGCTGACCCCCGTGGACCGCCGTGAACGACAGGACCACCAGCCGGGCGGAGTCTGTGTAACGCGGTACGGCCGTATAACAGTTGGAAATGAAGTTCGCTGTGATCTCGATTGGATCGACCGTTTCAGCAGGCCGGGCTGCATGTCCGCTGCGGCCGCGAACCTCAACGAAGATTTCGTCACAGTGGGCCGTTACCACACCCGAACGAATTCCAATGTCTCCAACAGCCCGAAGCGGATCAACGTGCGCGGCGACGATCGCAGTGACGTTGTCAAGGACACCAAACTCAATCATTCGCAGCGCCCCGGTGGCCGTTTCTTCTTCCGGCTGAAAGATCGCCCGGATCGCGTGCTCTGGCGGATTGATTTCGAACATCTGGTGCAAAGTTTTTATCGTGGCCAACAGGATAGCCGAATGGGCGTCGTGACCACAGGCATGCATCACCGAATCCACCTGACTGCGATACGTGGCACTCTTCCCGTCTTTAATCGCCAGCGCATCCATATCGGCCCGCAGCCCCAGTCGCTGCGTCGCATCAGGATTGCCCAGATCAACAACGAGTCCCCGTTTTTCCGGTCCCCATTGGAACGGGATACCAGCCGCAGACAACTGTCTGGCAAGGAATTGCGTCGTCTCAAATTCCTTTCCCGACAGTTCGGGACGCTGATGCAGGTGCCGCCGCACATCGACCGCCGACTGGGCGTAGCGCTGAATAAAATCGGAAACTGCATTCATATCCTGCCAATTCAAACCTAGAACTCGAAGTTTAGCCTGCGCGAGTAATGCCCCAATCGCACAAGTTTAATTCGAGATAGCAACTTGAACAGGCCGTAATTGATTGGCAGGCCAGCACAGCACGCAGGCGATTTCCGGCTTACTGTGGGCTGGCAGCAGCCAGGTCCTGAAGGTTGCACGAGCCGCATTCCAGCAAATATCCACGGAATCAGCGTCGCCGCAATCGGGGACGGGTAGCAAGTCCGATTGTAACAGGATTTTTTCGTAGAACGTTGACACTATTGTTTGTGCAGCTGCATTGGAATCGGATATGCTGAACGCAAGTTTGTTTGGCGAATCGCCTGGCAGTCGCGTTGAATCATCTAACCTTCAATCAGGCATGCGAGTCGCTCGTGGATCACAAGTTTCAGTTTCCGGGGCTAATAGGAGAAAGAAATGAAAATAAAACATGCGACCATCTACTGTTTCTGTACGCTGCTCAGCGTGGCACTGGCAAATTCGCTGGTGCTGGCTCAAGACGAAGAAAAAAGCAATGAAGAACTGTTTCAGGAGGCCAACGATGCAACGCAGAACGAAGATTTTGACAAGGCCGTCAAAATTTTACGAGAATTGAATGTGAAAACTCCTGGCAATCCGGCAATTCAATTCTATTTGGGATACAACCTGCACGCCTCAGGCAATATCGATGAGGCGCTCGGGTATCACATGAAGGCGGCTGCGGCGGATGCCAATTTTAAGCCGACGGCGCTTTATAACGTCGCCTGCGTTCACTCGCTGAAAAAAGACAACGACAAAGCATTTGACTATTTGCGGCAGTCGATCGAAGCGGGCTTTCGAACCATGGATCAACTCCATTCCGATCCGGATCTGGACAATATCCGCAAGGACCCTCGTTTTGCCGAGATGGTGGCCCTGATTGAAAACGACGGCAAGGCTCCGGCGAAAAAGCTGATGGCCGAAGACCTGTATGGCGAATGGAAAATCAACTCCGGAACGCGTGCCGGCAGCAGCATCGAATCGGATCGATTGCCGACGATAAAAATTACGAAAAAGACATTCACGATTCCTTCGGAAGGTGGCGAGGAATTTGTGATGTCCTACAAAATCGATATGGAGGCCAAGCCGATTACCGTCGACTTTGAAATCGAATCCGGCCCGGTACCGGAAGGGAACGCAAAGGGAATCATCAAATTCGAAAATGGCCAGCTGACGCTTTGCTACCACCCGGAAGGGGAAACGCGACCGGAAAAATTCACGTCGACCGAAGAAAACGGATTCTTCGTTTTCAAAATGAAAAAGGCCATGGCGGAAAAAACCGAAGTCATGGGCGACAAAGGGGACATCACCAAATCTGTTGTTGGCAAATGGAAATGTATCAAAGGGACGCGCGCCGGTGAAGTTATTGAACCGGAACGGATGGCATCCGTGATTACATTCGACCCGAAAATGATTACGATCCCGATCAGCGAAGATGAAGCCTTCAAAATGAGTTACAAAATTGATGCCACCAAGGTTCCAATCGCCATCGACATGAAAATCGAAGAGGGGCCGGATCCGGGAGGCGAAGCGTTGGGTATCATCAAAATGGTAGGTGGAAAGTTTTTTCTGTGTTACGATCCAACAGGCGAGAAGCGGCCTGACAAATTCGAATCGACAGAATCCGATGGACGATTTCTGTTCGAAATGGAAAGTACAAAAAAATAGAGCCGCCCAACGGACATTAACTAACATGGGTTACCCGCTGTCTTCCACAGCGGGTTTTTTATTGTCACTCGATGGGTCCAGTTCCTGCCATCTGCAAAAACGTGGCAAGGGCCAACAAGTAGCAGTCACGATATGAGGTGGCCCAAACCAAGGGGAGAACGCCTGCGAATGTATGTGTAAGCGCCGGGCCTTTAGAAAGTCGTCAGAGCATCATTTCCCCGCTCGAATGCATTCACAGCGAATCTGCGAGATTACGACGGCGCCTTTGGTGTTGTTACTGAAAACGCTGGCGGCACGTTCTCACGCGCCTCCGGGAGGGCGGTCAGCAATGACCGTCCTTACCCGATTTTATTCGTGAGCAGGTTTTACCAATTGTTCGAGAAAACGGTCAAGTTGCACGAAGTATGCAGGCGTTTGCCAATCGTTGTGACCCGCCTCAGGAATTGGAAAAAAATGTTTTTCACCCATCGCCATCTCGAAAAGTCGGCGTCCTAATGCTATCGGAATGATTCGATCGTACTTACCGTGACTCTGCAATAGTGGTCCGCGATATTTCGGTATCATCCTGATCGAATTGAGTACATCGTTGGGAACAGAAGGAACAAACTGCGGGTAGTGAATACGTGCCAGGTCCTTCAAGTTCGAAAATGTGCTCTGAAGTATCAGCCCCCGAGGTGATTCGGAGGCAGCAAGGTCCACTGCAACCGCGCCTCCAATTGACTCTCCAATGATTACGAATTCTGAAGCCGGGGTTTTGGCCAATTCTTCAAGTTTGCTTCGCGCTGCCCGGGCATCCATCAAAATGCCGTCAACGGTTGGAATTCCTTCGCTTCGGCCGTAGCCGCGATAGTCGAATATGAACACGTTGGCCATCACAATGTTTTGTAGATGCTGTAAAAGTCCAATTCGCGTAGAAACATTTCCAGCGTTACCGTGAACAATCAAGATTGTCAAATCAGCATCAACCGACGGGCAGTACCAGCCATGGAGCAACGTATTGTCAGCCGAACGAAAGAATACGTCCTTGTAATCAAGATCCGAGGGCTCCCACTGACCCGTCGGATATTTGGTCGGCACAAACAACACGCGATCCAGGTTCGGCGGACCAGGTGTTTGCCCAATATTGGCAAAAGGTAGAACCAACGCCCCCAGAAAGGCACCCGCAAGCAACAAAAGGGTTACTGTTTTTTTCATGCACTCACCCTTGGTAGTCGGTCAAAGACAGCGTTTGCCGAGCGATGTGTCAATGGTACAATGAAGCTTGGATGGACACCAGATAAAGGAAAGGCGTTGCCAGATCACCCGAACAAACACATCCGGGGGCGGTCGAGTATGCCGAGTTCAAGGTATGGCGAGTGGTCCAGGCGAATGCGCGGGCTCAAATTTGGGGCCGTAACTAGTATCTATTGTCCTCTCCGTAACCGCGAGGGGTGTGCAAAGGCCATCTATTCCACGCCGAGAAGCCCGGAAGTCCACGCAAGGGATATTCGCCGCGCTGTTGATCGATGTTCGCACGGCTAATACCCGAATGAGAGAAACAACAAGTGCAGATCGAAGCGAACGCCATGCCACAATCTGCTTGACTTTCTTCCGTCGCCGAACATACATCTATTCTTGCGGACGCCGCAACCCAACCTGTCCAAGGGAATGCAGTATCTGCTCAGTGGTTATGCGAAATGGTACGCCAAGCGGCACCCGCGTCCAGGCCATCTATACCAAGGACGATTCAAAGGCGAACTGATCGAGGATGACACATACTTTTGGGCCGTCAGCCGCTACTTGCATCTGAACCCGACTCGCGGGAAACGTCCACTGGTCCCCCATCCACGCGATTGGCCTTGGTCGAGTTATGCAGGCTACTCCAACAAACGTGTCGACTGCGCGTTTGGACCGGCGGCGATGTACCTGAAACGGACAGGGTCCATACTCTCATTCCGGAGAAGCCACAACGATTAAGGCGCTTCCTGTTTTTCATTCGAGCCGCTCGACGGGTCTGAATCTCGGTCCGGTTTGTTTCCTACCAGCGGTTCGACATTCTCGCGAATCCAGATGTTGCGGAAGCGGACCGGGTTGCCGTGATTCTGAATCATCAACGGTAATTTTTCGGCGTGCGGTTCGTAATGGGGAGGCTGGTCCCAGAATGTTCCTCCCGGCAGCTCGAAGTGGTTGTGAATCAAAACACCATTATGCAGCACAGTCAGCGAGGCGGGACTGAGGACGCTGCCATCTTCCTTGAATCGCGGCGCCGTAAAAATAATGTCATACGATTGCCACTCCCCTGGACCGCGTGAGGCGTTCACGGTGGGAGGTTGCTGTTTGTAGATCGAGCCGCACTGGCCGTCGAAATAGGTAT
>JBGSXT010000545.1:0-1784 GCA_041751295.1 Mariniblastus sp. | reverse complement strand
ATCACAGCCTGACGGTTCCAAGTCGCTGAACAACAGGACATGACGCAGGAAACGACCCGTCGCACAACCAAAATCGAACAGTCGTTTCGGACGTTCGATCCCGCAATGTCGCTTCAGGGCTTCGGTAACATTGAGCCAATCTCCATAGCCCGTTGCCCAATATTGGTGTGAATGTTCAATCGCGCCATAACCTTCCCGATCGACAGGAGTGGGGATCGGATAGGGATCGAACGCCGTCAGATCTCTGTAATCCAGCGTTTGATGAACGCCATCCAGATCGACATAACGCAAAACCGTATGTTTGCCATCGGCCAGTGTGGCAACCGGTGGCAGAGCTTGATCGACTTCGGTAGATTTTTGGCGGACCAGCCCTGAAGGCGAGTTCGGATACTGACTTTCCGGAAAATTCATACCAGAACCCGCGTATTTTGTCGTTCGTTTGATTTTCGCTGGCTGTGTTATCCCATGAATTCATGAACTTGAAAATGCGGTTTGTACAAAATGTAGCAATTGCTACAATTGAGACTTGGGCCACAGTCCACCGGGCGGGATGCCGGGCAATTGGCCTGTTTTTTGAAATTGTCCCTTGAATGGAAAAAACGATGATCATCGTAGCCGGGCGAATGACAGGCAAACGGGGCAAGCAATCACTGCTGCGGGGAGTTTACCATTGGGCATGGCTGCTGGCAGTCGTTCCACTCTTTGGAATTTTCCAGCCGTCCGCATTGGCTGCACAGGATCAACCAAAAAAAGTTCTGGTCTGTTCAACGACTCAGGTAGCCGATTTCGCCCGAAATCTGGTTGGTGATCGTTGGGAGGTTGTTTGCGTACTCGGTCCAGCGGAAGACCCCCATACCTACGAAGTCGGCGCAGACGATGGCTTAGCAGTCTCGCGGGCCGATTTGTGCGCGGAGAATGGCTGGAATTTGGAAGGGCACGACTGGATGAACAAACTGGCGAAAACGGCAGGCAAGCCGATTGTTACCTGCATCGATGGTGTCGAGCCTTTGAAAACGGCTGGGGACGGCCAGCACGTATACGATCCGCACGCCTGGTTCAATCCAAAGAACGCGATCATTTACGTCAATAACATTTGCGATGCCGTTTGCCAAATCGATCCGGAACACACCGCCGAGTATCGAGCCCGAGAAGAACTTTACATTCGTCAATTGAATCTGCTCAATGGTTGGGTTCGCAAGACCGTCAATCAGATTCCCGCCAATCAACGCCTGCTGGTCACGCACCATGACGCATTTGGCTACTTTTGTCAGGCATTCAATTTCAAATCGGTCAGTCCACTGGGCTGGACCACGGCCGAGCTTACCGAAGTCACGGCGGATCAGCGACAAAGCGTCGTCACACAGATTCGCGAAGCGGGAGTGAAAGCGATTTTCGTTGAAACTTCCATCAACCGGCAATTGTTGGAAGGCATCTCACGGGACGCCGGCGTCCGGATCGGCGGTGAATTGTATTCCGATGCCATGGGGTCGGCCGGATCAGCGGGCGAGACCTATATCGGTATGATTCGGGAAAACGTCTTGACCATCGTGCAGGCGCTAAAATAGGAATGGACGGGTGCGGGTAATCGGGGGAATATTGTTGACGATTTTTCTGTTGGCGGGAACGTATTACTATACTTCCTTTGCCGACAGCGTACGTCGACAGCCGGTTCAGCTCGCAACGAAATTGGATTTTGGAAAATGGCGCGTGGAAATTGTGCGCACGTTCGATTGTGTTCCCGATCCGGATGCGATGAGCGAATCCCTGCTGGTCCAATTAAAGGG
>JBGSXT010000544.1:0-5385 GCA_041751295.1 Mariniblastus sp. | reverse complement strand
GGCGATCGAGTTTTTGTATTGTCCGTCTTCATGATTGACCAGTGGCAGTGTGATGGTAAACGTCGAACCCGTTCCCGGTCCATCGCTACGGGGAATAATCTGGCCCCCGTGTTCCTCGATGATTTGCCAGGTGATGGACAGGCCCAGGCCGGTCCCCTGTCCGTCACGTTTCCGCGTGAAAAACGGTTCGAACAAATGCTGCAGAACTTCTTGGGACATCCCGCAACCATCGTCGGAAACAACTAATACTGCATTTTCATAGTGTCGTTCAAGGCGAATTTCGACGTTTCCGTTTTCGGCAACGCTATCAAGCGAATTCGTAATCAAATTCAGCACAACCTGCTTGATTTCCTGGGCATTGACCATGGCGTTGATCGTCGGATCGGCGTGCAGTTGCAAATTGCGGCCTCGGTAACGGCTGAGCGGGCGAATCATGTCGATGACTGTCTGGACAATCTCGGCAAGATTGGCAGACTGTTTCGAGGTGTCTCCCATTCGGGAAAAATCCAGCAGGGCCGACGTGATCCCTTTGCAACGGAAAGCTTCGTCCTGAATCCGCCGCAGGTACTTTTTCATGTCCTCGATCTGGGCAATCCGTTCAGCCTCGGGTACCTCGTCTTCCCGATCGAGGATGTCGTGAATTCGCGATTCCAGTGATTCGGCCGACCAGGCGATGCTGGCCAGCGGGTTGTTGATTTCGTGAGCCACGCCGGCAGCCAGAAATCCCACGCTGGCCATCTTTTCGCTGCGGACGACTTCCTTTGTCCGCTCACCAACCTGTCGATTCAAGTCCGACTTGATTTCCTGAAAATTGCTGGTCATGGCATTGAGTGCGCCAGCTAATTCCGCCATTTCATCGTTGGTGTCCAGAATAATTCGATGCGTGTAGCGTCCACCGGCCACGATTCGCGAACCATTGACCAGCACTTCCAGCGGACGGAAGATGCGCAGATTGAATCGCTGGATCAGGATGAACAGCAGCAGAAACGCTCCGATAGTCAAAATCGCGGTCAACGACATCCAGACGTGATATTCGGTTCGCGCGGATTCGGCAAAATCCTCCATCCGCTGGTTCAGGAATTTCGGCAACTCGCTGGTCTTGATCTGCAGTTCATCAACGCTCTCCTTGAGTTCATCCAGCGATTGAGGCGCATCCCAGATCCAGGTTCGATTCATGCCGTCGACTACCGATTCAATTTTTGTAATCGCTTCGTCAAAGTGGCGGACAAATTTCAACTCTTCAGTGTTGTTTCCCAGTGGGTTGTCGGTGTCTGCCGTTTGCAGCTGGAAGCGATAGTTCTCGAATGCGTTTCGGACCGGCAACAGATTGATCCGGATGGAAGTCAGGACTCCATCAGGTAATTCCTGGATCGGGATGTTATTGGTCGCGGATTGATAGACTTCACACGGTCGCGTCGCAGCAATATCAGCGATAGTGGACCGCAAATCGCTGATCTTGACACTCAAATCGGCCACCAGCGGCATTTCGATGGCCCGGCCCCGCGCGCTTTTGATCAGTTTTCGAAACTTCAACGAACCGTGGAAACTCGACACGGAAAGAACGGCAATAATGACCAGCAGCATGGCGACGCCAAAATACATCTGCGATCGAATGCGTCGTTTTACAAGCAATGGCGAACTCCCGTCGCAGAAGTTGATCCAGATCAGCCCGTCGGGCGTTTCGAGCCAAACGACAAGTCGGGAAAAGTTACAGAGCCGCCACTTGCTCCGCAATGGCAATTGGCCGGACAACCGTTCAGTTGTTTTCGATGTTGCGAATCAGGTACAGACCGACCAGGATCATTACAATATTGCCCAGCCAGACGATGTAGGGGGGCATGTTTCCCGATTTGGCCTGCGCGACACCAAACATCAGCAACGGATAGTACGCTAGCAGGATTGGGATGAAGCAAACGGCAAAAATTGTCCAAAAATCACTCTTTCGCATTCGAATCGCCAACGGAGCGCCCACTATCACAAAGCACAGGCAGCTGAACCCGTTTGCCCATCGTCTCCACGGCTCCGATTCCAGCCGGAACTTTCGAAAGATTTCCTTTTCAAGGTCGTAATGTTTCTGATTCCAGCCAGCGCTGGTCAGTCCCATCACGTTCCCGCCGGCCATTTCGAATGCGGCCGTGATTGCCAAGTTCCGCTGCATGTCCTGCAGTTGGCTGGTCTGTCGCTGCAGCTCGGCCGCCATCTCACGCAGCGGTAAGCTGGACGGATTTTGTCCAGGACCCTCGCGTTTGGTGACGTTGCCCAATGGGATAGGAAACGATTTCCAATTGGGCATGAAAAAATTCGCCCCGTCACCGACCTGGACTCGGGAATCCTTCGCTTCCACGACGAGGCTGGATGTTTTCTGGTCGACAGAAATTCGTGCTTTCGCTGCCTGTATCTGCATTTTGGAGTTGTCGCTGTAGGCCACGAAGTGCAGCCCGATCAGATCTTCGCCTGCAACATCGTCGACCACGATTAACATTTTTTCTTTGGAAAACGAACCTTGCGCATCAAGAACCGAGTAAATCGTTTTGGCGGAAGCGTTCAGGATGACCTGGTAGATGCCATTCCGCCCCCATGAAACCGCCATATCATTGAGATATAGAGTACAGAGGCTCAACAAGAATGAGATGACGATTCCAGGCCAAATCAATCGGCTGGGCGGTATTCCCTGAGCTTTGACGGCCACGATCTCATTCATTGCCGCCATGCGGCCATACACCACGCAGGTGGCAAACAGACAGGTTCCCGGAATCGCAAAGCTGAGTGCGGTCGGAACGATATAGGGAATCAATTCGACGATCGTGCCCAGGGTCAGGCTTTCGCGCATCCCTTCCTGAATCAGGAAAATCAGGACCATCAGGATCGTCATCACCGAAACACTGATCACAAACACCCAGGCAAGTTCAGTGACGACGTAGCGGGTAATTCGGTTCATTTATCACAGGCGGGCGGCAATGATCGGTGACAACATTCCGTCGCCGCCAGTTTTAGCAGGATCGCCAGCAAGTCAAAACCACAATCAAAAGTGATAGCTGCCCATTCGACCAGAGTCTGTTCCAACTTGGAATTAACAGGGGGCGGGCACAACACCGACTTGATTCAGGACTGATTTCTGAGCTGGTCCATCAAGAAACTGATGCAACGGGCATAGGCACGAACCGCGTCTGCCGCCTTGGCCGATTCCGCTTTGCGTGTCAGCATTGCCAGTCCATCACGATCAATTTTCCAGTCCTGCAGTTCGGCCACTTCAATCAGCTGGCGGGTCATCGATTGCAACTGGTTGACAAGTTCATCACCGGAAGCGCAATTCAATTGAACGTACGGACCTTCTCCCAATTTTTGCGATCCAGTCCGTTCCGCATTGGCACCTGCCCTGATCAGCTGGGCAAACAACCAGACCAGGCCGCCCAGAAAGATGCCGGCTGGTATTAACGCTGTGAACGTTTCCTGATTCAGAAAAAACACGATCGCCATGATCGCCGAACCAATCAATACGGCCCAAGTCAGCGGGTGAATGACTGTTTTCCGTTTCGACCGCAGGCCCGCGGTGGCCGCTTGGCCGGCCGCAATCGTGGCAATTTGCGGGTTTTTGACTTGGACAATGACGCAGGTAATGTTGTCGTGACCACCCCGCAGATTCGCCAGATCAATTAGCGCCCGGGCGGCCTCGTCCGGCGGCAGATTCGCCATCAATGATCCAATCTCAGCGTCTTCTACCAAACCGGTCAGACCGTCACTGCACAACAGAAAACTGTCGTTGACCATGATCGGAAATGGACCTTCCAGATCGACTTTGGTTTCCGTGTAAGGCCCCAACGATCGTGTGATCACATTTCTGGGAATCTTCCCGGCAATCAATTCGGCTTCCGTCAGCTGTCCATTTTTTTTCATCTCCCAAACCAGACTGTGATCAAACGTCAACTGTTCCAATCGATTCTTGCGCTGTCGGTAGACACGACTGTCACCCACATGAGCGACAATCGCTCCCACGGGCAACAGCAACAGAACACTGCAGGTCGTACCCATGTTATGAAACTCTTCATTGGCCTGACCCCGTTTGTGAATCTCCGTGTTTGCATCGACCACCGATTTTCGCAGCGCCTCGGCTGCGGGCAGGTCATCGTATTTGGCATACAGATGGGGTATGTGGTCCACCGCCAGCTTGCTAGCAAGTTCTCCAGCTGCATGCGCTCCCATGCCATCAGCGACGATGAACAAATGGCCGCGCCGTTTCCACTGCTCCAGATTCGATGCCATCGAGATCGACAGGTTGTCCTGATTGTTCGACCGACGCATGCCAATGTCGCTGAGTGAAGCGACAGACAGGAAAGCATCCCAGTTTTGAAGGTTGTCGCTCATTGATTCGGGTCGCGTCTCGAAATTCTGTCCGGCTATCTTAATGCACTGCACACTTAATCAAAATGGGCATAAAACCGATCTGTCCTACGATGGTACCGGCAACTATACTCCCCGCCAACTCGGCAGGAATTTTGAATTCGCATGATGGTTGTCGACAGGTTGGGAATCCTGAATCGGACCCCAGTTCGTCATCTCTCCGATTTTCCGTTGCGTATGATGTCCAAACCACCGGTCTCAAAATCGAATCGGCTTGGTCACCTGAATCCTTGGCGCCAGGTTTGCTCCACTGCGCATTTTCGGTGTTTCAGGCTGACGACTGTCTGCCCTGTTCTGATCGCCTTCATGCTGCTGGCAACGACCGGATGTGTGCAGCGACGACTGCAGATTCGAAGTGAACCTGAGGGTGCATTTGTTTCGGTCGATCGCCAACCGGTGGGCCTGTCGCCGCTGTCGGTCCCCTATACCTATTATGGAACTCGCGAAATCCAGCTTGAAAAAGATGGTTACAAAACCGTCCGGGTGGAACAGAATATCCGACCACCATGGTTTGAATGGTTTCCGATCAGTCTGATCAGCAACAATTTTGCTGGACGCGAAATCCGGGACGACCGGGTGTTTGATTTCACGCTGGAGCCAAAACAGTCGGTGGATGGAAACTTGTTGTTCCAACGGGCCAATGATTTGCGGCAGGATGTCCAGCAGGGAACGGTCACGGCACCCATTGCCAGGTAATGCGTCACGGCGGCAGACGTATCAAAAATAACCCGTCAACGATTGGCTGACAGGTCAGTTAAATACCGATACAAGTCGATCTGTCGACGGCTATTTCTTGCTTCCTTTGGGACGTTGACCAACTGCCTCGTTCCCAGCCCCCACCGAAACGGGTTCTTCCTGTAGTCTCGGTTCCCGCCGATCGACAGATTCACCTTCAAATTTCAGGTGTTTCATTTTGCCCTCGTCATCCCGCAGGACATCGACGTTGATCCGGTTCTTACCCGTGAACGTGCCTTGCAGCAGTTCTTC
>JBGSXT010000543.1:0-2468 GCA_041751295.1 Mariniblastus sp. | reverse complement strand
ACAGTGTTATCAATGGCTCCAACAGATCAAGGCGACCTGGGATCCGAACAACGTCTTCAATCCGGGAAAGATTATCGCTACGCCCCCCATGGACATGTCGTTACGTTTGGCAGGCCGACCGCCCGACCAGCCAAAAACGGTTTTTAGTTTTCAGGAATCCGGCAGTCTGTTGGCAGCAGTGGAAATGTGCAGCGGATCGGGAGATTGCCGCAAGACGCATTTGGCTGGCGGTACCATGTGCCCCAGTTACATGGCAACTCGAAACGAGCGGGATTCGACTCGGGCCCGCGCTAACATTCTCAGGCAGATGCTGGCTCAACCAGCGGGCGGATCGGAACCGATCACCGACGAACAGGTCCGGGACATTATGGATCTCTGTCTGTCTTGTAAAGGCTGCAAATCAGAATGTCCGTCGAATGTCGACATGGCCAAGATCAAATCCGAATTCATGCATGGCTATTACGCTGAGCATGGTGTCCCGTGGCGGATTGGCATCCTGGCCGCGTTCGAAAAACTTTGTCGTTACGCGTCGATAGCGCCGAGGCTGGCGAATTGGGCTGGTTCAAAAAATATGCCGACGGCGTGGATGATCAAGAGGGTGCTGGGAATTCACCGTCAACGCTCATTGCCACGGTTGAATCGGCAATCGCTCCGATCATGGTTCAACAAAAGAAAGTCCAAATCCAGTTCCAACGGTAAAGGGACCGTCATTTTGTTCTGTGATGAATTCACGAATTATCTGGATGTGCCCGTTGGAATCGCGGCCATCGAGTTGTTGGAAGGGCTTGGATATCGAGTCACGATGCCGCATCATGTTGAAAGTGGTCGGACGTACATTTCCAGCGGTCTATTGCCGAATGCCAAAAAAATCGCCGAGGCCAATGTTCAGCTGTTGGCGGGATTGGTGTCCAGTGACGTGCCCCTGATCGGGATCGAGCCGTCTGCGATATTGACGTTTCGCGACGAGTATCCGGACATCGTCGATTCAAGTTTGCGGGGCGAGGCGCAAAAACTGGCGGAGCATACATTTCTGATCGACGAATTTCTGGCTCGCGAGTGTGAAGCCGGTCGGATCGATTCGACGCACTTCCAAGCGGGCTCCAGAAATATACTGCTGCACTGCCACTGTCATCAAAAGGCACTTTCGAATCCTGTTGATACGGCCAAAATCCTGCGCCTGCCGGAGGGGCACCACGTATCCCCCATTCGCAGCGGCTGTTGTGGCATGGCCGGTTTTTTTGGCTACGAAAAACGGCATTTCGAATTGTCGATGCAAATCGGCGAGCTGGTTCTGTTTCCGGAAATTCGCCAGGCATCATCGGATACGGTGATCGTGGCCAACGGTACCAGTTGCCGACACCAAATTCTGGATGGAACCGGTCGGCAGGCGCTGCATCCCGTCCAACTATTGCGGGAATGTCTGCGGCCCGATTCAATGTCCCGGAGGGATACAAGCGATTAGCCGGTGATCAGCGAAGCGCCATCACCGGTTTATGTCGCGCCACAATTTGATCCCGGAGGGATCACAGCGGTCGATTGCTGCGATCCTTTCAGGATCGAATCTGGACGAATTCCAATGTTCCAGAGGTATTCGCTCGCGCTCGACCTCCGGCTAATGGCTTGAATTCCTTCGGAATAAAAAAGTGTGCAATTTTAAAACTCGCGAGTCGGGCTTGTATTGCCGGAATTTTGATTCGAACTTGGCGTTGGGATTCTGTGGCAACCCATGACATCAAATCGGTCGGTGATTGCTTTAACGCCAAAATGGGTTTTGGGATGGCTTTTTTTCGTTGCCAATTCAAGAATGTGCAATCGCCGTTGCGGTCGCATTTCATTCGTTGAGCCAATTTCCAATCTGATGCCGATTCTCAAACGCGAAGCTGATATTTTCCCGCAGAATCTGTTCGAAAATGAGCCTCTCCTGACCGACGAATCACTGGTTTGGTGGTGTATCTATACAATGTCCCGCCGCGAGAAAGATTTCATGCGGCGACTGACGGCTCAGAAAATCGCGCACTACGGACCGGTCATCCCGAAACGGTATCGCTCGCCCAATGGGCGGTTGAGGACCTCGTTCGTTCCGCTGTTTCCGAATTACGTTTTCATGCTGGGCGGCGACGAGGATCGCGTCGGAGCGCTAACAACCAATTGCGTTTCCAGATGCGAAATGATTACCGATCGGGGGCAATTATTGCGTGACCTGAGACAGATCAATGCCGTGATTTCCGCCGATGTGCCGCTGACTCCGGAAGCAAAATTGGAATCGGGAAATCATGTGCGGGTTCGCGGCGGCCCGTTCGCCGGATACGAGGGGACGGTGATCCGCCGAGAAGGAAAAACTCGTTTGTTGTTGACGATTCAGTTTCTGGCCAAGGGCGTTTCCATGGAATTGGACGAGGCCCTGCTGGAGCCGATTTCGTAAACGAACCAGACTGGCACAGTTGTTCCCACCTGTTGCGCAACAGTTG
>JBGSXT010000542.1:0-1545 GCA_041751295.1 Mariniblastus sp. | reverse complement strand
ACGATCTTTGGAACGGCCTCAGCCGGGACTCGCCCTTCCGGCAACCGATCCCAGGAAATGAATGTGACATCCGGTCCACGGACTGTCGATTCGAAAATTCGCATGAATCCGTCGAGTCCGGTAACCAGTCCAAGATCATGTTGACGAACAAACGTTCCCAGAATCTCTCCCAACAACATCGCAATCAGAGATTCCTGCCAACCCATTGCCTTCTCCACAAGCGTTCCGTCCACCAGTTCGCACAGGCTGCCGCTGTCGTTGCAGCTGATCAAGTCTTCAAGGGTCGCCGTGCCCGGTTTGGGATCTGTCCGGACCCGAGCCGCAGGAATGCCCCCCAGATCAATCAGAATATCTGAAAATCGTTGTGCCACACCTGCATTTACCGGATTGGAGTTCATGTAAAGCTCAGACAACCAGTTCAATCGATACCTGTCAATTCCGATTCCATTGTATTCGAGCTGCAGCAAACTGTGAATGCTCAGTAGTGGTTCCTGGGCATCGACCAATAAGGGATGTGGTAGTTGGGTTGTTGGGGTCAGACGCTGTTTTCGGTGTTTGCCTCGATTTTCAAAGGTGGCAGGCACAAGATTCAAGGTGATTAAGTAGAGTGCTAATTCTTGCCTTTCGATTTTTCTGTTGGCCGCCAACTGTTTCGCGATGTCGACTTGAGCGCGAGATTTTTGGCCGTGGAGTTTATCCACTTGATTTCATCGCAAGGCGTTACTTGCGAACTGGCGAATTTGAAGCGTTTTCGGCCATCCGGATTTGGGCAGTTGCCTGGGCAATGGCCTTCTTTTTGAGTTCCATCAATTCGGGTCTGGGGGCGTCTTGTGCGCGGGCTTTTTCGAGATCTGCGCGAGCTTTGTTCAGATCGAGCTTCGATGCCGGAATGCTGTTGCCGGCCAATACGGAAACTTTGTTGTCGGCGATTTGTACAAAGCCGCCGTCGACATAAAACCGTTCAATCCCGGACTTAGTGCGGACTCGCATTTCGCCGGGACCCAATCGGCCAATCATCGGTGCGTGGCCGGGCAGGATCCCCTTTTCGCCGTCGATCAAAGTAACGACAACGCCATCGGCCGGCGCGTCAAAAATGGTGGTCTCGGGAGTTACAATGGAAACTTGAATCTGGGCCATCGAAGTTCAACCTGCTGTTAGGGACGCGACCGCTGACTACGCCTTGGCCGCCATGGCTTTCGCCTGGGCTTCCGCCTGTTCGATGGCACCCACGTACATGAATGCGTCTTCCGGCAAGTGATCCCATTTGCCATCGCACAATTCTTCGAAGCTGCGAATCGTATCGGCCAAAGCCGTGAATTCACCTTTCTTGCCGGTAAACACTTCGGCAACGTAAAAGGGCTGCGACAGGAACCGTTCAATACGACGTGCCCGGTGGACAATCAATTTATCGGTTTCACTCAATTCATCGACACCAAGAATTGCGATGATGTCCTGTAGTTCGCGGTAACGCTGCAAAGTGGTTTGTACTTTTCGCGCAACCCGGTAATGGTGTTCACCGACGTAGGCCGGATCAAGAATGCGGGA
>JBGSXT010000541.1:0-9853 GCA_041751295.1 Mariniblastus sp. | reverse complement strand
CAGGATCAGTTCTGGATTCATGATCAGGGCCCGCGCCAGCCCAACCCGTTTGCGCATTCCTCCGGAGAGCTCAGCTGGTTTTTTGTAAACGACCGAATCGGGCAAGCCAACTTCCCACAGTCTGGAAATCACCATTTCCCGAATTTGCGACGAGGAAAAACGTCCATGCTGTCGCAGCGGGAACGCCACATTTTGCCCGATCGTCATGCTGTCGAACAGCGCTGCGTTCTGAAAGACAAACCCGAATCGCAAGCGTAGATGGCTGATCTGCTGGTCGCTCAGGCTGTTGATGTCGTTGCCGTCGAAAAAAACCTGGCCGGATGTCGGCTTGACCAGCCCGATCATGCTCTTGATCAGTACGGTCTTGCCGCAACCGCTTTCGCCCATCAAAACCAGGGTTTGCCCGGCCGGAATTTTCAGGTTGATGTCGCGCAATACCAGTTGTGGCCCAAAACTGACATTCAGGTTACGGACTTCCATCACGGAATCCTGTTCGTCGAGCAGTCGTTCGATGTCGTTCACCATCAGAGGATACTGGCACCTTCCGGATACATGGCAAAATAGATTGAATCCAGAATGATACCGAGACCAAGATCAAGCATCAGAATCAGGACAAAGGAATACACAAACGACGCCGTGGCCGCATGGCCAACCCCTTCGGCACCGGCTTTGCTGTTGAAACCCTGATAACAGCTGACCAGCGCAATCGCAGCGCCGAAGAACACACTCTTGATCAGCCCCACGAACAGATCAAAAGTCGTCACCATCTGTCGGCTATTATGCCAATAGTGATGCACGTCGACTCCAACAATATTCACAGTGTAGAAGTGGCCACCGAGCACGCCCATGAAATCGGCCATGATGGTCAGTGTCGGTATCAGAAACAGGCATGCCAGGAAACGGGGCACGACCAGGTATTGGATCGGGTTGGCGCCCATGGCTGCCAACGCGTCTATCTGTTCAGTAACGCGCATCGTTCCCAGTTCCGCTGCCATCGCACTGCCGACGCGACCGGCCAACATCGTGGCGGCAAGCACCGGACCCAATTCGCGAACCAACGTCACATTGATCACCGCGCCCAACCGAGTCTCTAAACCCAACTGACGGAATTGAAAATAGCTCTGAACCGCCAAGACCATGCCAATGAACGTTCCGGTCAGAGCAATCACGGGCAAGCTGGAAACGCCAACGCGATGAAAGTTGGGCCAGATGGTTTCGGATTTTGGCAAACGGGTGAAGAGCCAGACCATCATCCGACTGACGAACAGGCTGAAATCGCCAATTGCCATTACGGCATCAATCACCAGCTTGCCCCACGCCGAGATGGCGTCCGCAAATCGGTTGATAAACCGTTCTGGCGGTTGAGTGGCTGCTCGATTTTCAGAATGTCCGGACACAGGGCGTTTCCCGCGCTACGTTACCGCGCGCGTTGAACCATACCCCCCCACAGGACTTGCACTCATTCAACATCGTCAACAGAATCGTCGCAACTTGATAAAATAAGACGATCAGGAAAATTTAACCAGCTATCGCAAATGTGACAGCGTTGCCATGGTCGACTGATTCTGCGATTCGATCTCCAATCTTCGCTGACAATACGGATAACGCATTCACAACCGATCGGGCGGTTTTTCCGCAAGCCTGTCAATTCCGGTCTCTGAACCCTGAACTCTAGTCACTGGACTTAGGCTTCCCTGACAATCACCCGGTTGCCAGCGACCTGGATGACTTCAATTGCCTCCCCTTTTTCGATCAACCGTCCTTCGCTGATGACAACAACCATTTGACCACCAATTTTGGCTTTGCCACCCGGGACAAGGCTGGTGATCGTTTCTCCTTTCTTTCCGACGAGGTATCGTAAGTCATCCAATGATTCGGATCCAATTCCTCGTTCGGTGTCGTCGTCAGCATTTGGTGGCTCGAGCATGATTTTTTTGAAAAACGGCATATTCGGCAACACGCTTCGCAGGACAACAACGGCACAGATTGTGCCGCCCATAGCGCCTACGAGTGCGAACAGTGATCTGGGTAACTGTTGCAGATCTTCAGTGGTGGTCGGAAACACAAAAGTCTGGGCGGCCAACACAATTGACGTCACGATCATTAACAGCCCGCCGATTCCAAAGATACCGAAACCCGGAAGCAGAAAAAGCTCGATGACGACAAACAGGGCGCCGGCGGCGAACAGTAATATCTCCAGCCAATTGGCGTTTCCGTCCAGATGCTGACTCCAAAAATATAAAATCAGGCAGAGTGTTCCGAGAAATCCGGGAGCGCCCAGTCCAGGCTGTGACACTTCATTAAACAGAAAAAACATCGCCGCAAACAACAGCCACGGCGCAACGAATGGTGAGGCCAGAAACATGGCCGCCTGATGCAACCAGCGGTCGAGATCGGTTGGCTTCAACAGTTGGGGTTCGTTTTCAAGCTGGTAAAACGTTTGCAGTTCGTCAAAACCGGATACGACCTGCCGTGCGATCGACAGCGTCTGTGCCGTGTTGGCGTCCAGCGGTTCAGAAAAATCGAGTGAACCCTGTGGCAGCCAGTTGTCGGCATCGTCCAATGCATCACGTTGTTCACGCGTCATCAGGCGTTCACGGCCAGTCGTTTTATCCCGAAATCGGATGACGCTTAAATCTGGATCGAGCATCGCCTGGATAACAGCCGGATCCCGGTCCAGCGATTCAGCGATCCCGGCTGCTGCCGATTTCAAATCGTTCAGGCGTGCCTCATCGACCTGCGATTCGTAGCTGCCGCCGAGTGTGGCGCTATTTGTCATGATCAGATGTTGACAGCTGAGCGCCAGCAACCCGGCTGCACCCTTCGCTTCGCCAACCACAAACCCAACCGTCCGAACTTCATCCGCATCGTAGGCCGCCAATCGCCGAGCCAGTGACAGGCTGGCATCGATGTCTCCGGTTGCACTGTCGATTTCCAGGATAATCATATTGGCTTGTGGACCGGACATGCTGGAATCGAGTCCCCGCGAAATCCATTGCAGTGTCGATTCATCAATGAATTCAGGCAACTCGACGCGGATGGCGCGAAACACTTTTTCCGAATCCCGCTCACTCCGCAACGCATCGGCTGACAGATTCAATCGTCTCGCGAGGTCGGACCGCGAGTTGGTCAGATTCCGAATCAATCCCAGCGCCGCGAGTTGTTCGCCGGAGAATTCGACCAGCTGGCCAGTTTGAGACAGCGTTTCGGTTTCGAGCGCGATCCCCGCCCGCTCCATTTTTTTCAATTCCGTTTCATCAACGTAATCGGTTCCCTCATCAGAACGCACGCGAAACAGCTGTCGATTCTTGTCCAGCATCGCCATCGCCATGGGCACGGGTAACGTCAATCGTTTGGAAACGACATCGCGGTATGCTTCCTTAACAAACGGGTCGACCGCCGCTTCGTCGATCCCTGCCGAACCAATACTGGTAGCGGGGTGCATGGCGATTTCGTCGGTTGCGAGTGCAACCAGGACGGCGTGACCCACCAGTTTTCGTTTGGATTCCGAACGGTTACCGGTAGTCTCAACAGACTCCGGGCTGCCCGGAATGAATGCGATGGTCTTCAGCCGGTTCATTTCCGAACCGGTCAGAAACCGGGCGAGGTCGATACAGGCGCCCAACGCGCTGCCTTGTCCCGTCCGGTCATTGGCAGTATCGAATTCCAGTACGACCACGGGCCGATCTTCCGCGCGAACGATGCCGTTCGATTTTTGCAGCAGTTGTTTCAGCGCGAGCTGTACGCGGGACGCCGATCTCCCATCGATCGGCAAATCGACTTTGATCAAATGTCCGGTCCGGTTCAGGTTTGCTGAATCCTGTTCGGAAGATTCAGGGCTTTCGCCCTGGCGTGGCACCAAAACACCTGGACTTGCGTCGGAAAAAGCCGGAATCAGGCCGACAAACAGGGAAATAAACGCCAATTTTCGCGTTTGCAGCATCGTAAAGACAACTCGGAGCAGTGGGGACAGAACAACCATCCATTCGCGGATCGCTGCAAATTATAGGCCTAAACCCAACCGGAATCGACGAAAATGGCCTTGAGAATGTAATAGAAAATGATCGATAGACCCGCACCAGCCGGGATCGTGATTACCCATCCGGCAACGATATCACGCATCGTTTTCAGATTCAGAGCATTGATTCCCCGTGCCAGACCAACGCCCAAAACGGCACCGACGAGGGTGTGAGTCGTCGAAACGGGCAATCCGATCGGCAGTGTCGAGGCCGCTAGAATCGTCAAGGCAGTCGCAAATTCCGCACAAAAACCCCGAGTTGGAGTCAGTTCCGTGATCTTGCTGCCCACCGTCTGGATCACGCGCCATCCCAAAGTCGCCAATCCCACGACAATGCCCACGCCGCCAAGTAGCAACGCCCACGATGGAGTCGTCGACTTGGCGGTAACTTCGCCCTCCGTCAAAGCCTGATAGGCCGCCGATAGCGGCCCAACGGCGTTGGCCACATCGTTCGCTCCGTGGGCAAATGCGACCAGGCAGGCGGTAATGATCTGCAGCAATACAAAAATCTTTTCTACTTTTTTTAAATCATCCGATTCGGCATTCGTGGTTACCCGACGACGGGCAATTTTCGCGATACCATCGATCATTTTCAGCAACTCACCGGCTTGCTGCTGAATCTCACCGTCGGAATGATTCCTGACCCGTGTCAGGTGCATTTCGGCTTTGTGAATGGAACGTGAGATATCTGCATCCAGCACGGGGTTCGAGGTTTCGGACACCCGTGAACCTGAGTTGTAGTTGCGCAACAGCCATCGCGCCACAAACATGGCGACGATTCCAACGCCCACGGTGATTGCCAAAACGACCGCAATAAACGAGGGATCGAATTCATCAACCCCCTGGTTGCGCCAAAACGGCTGCAACCCTTTGAAGGTTGTAACTCCGCTGAGAACAAAGATTGAAACGAAAACAAGAAGTGGCGTGATCCTGACCGCTGCAGCCACTGGATCTTTTTTGTGAAACACCGTTTGCAGTACAATGCCAAACAGGAAATACGCGATCGAAGCGGAAATCAGTGGCGAGACGATCCAGCCACAGGTAATCAATCCAACCTTGTCCCAGTAAATGCCTTCGAACCCCAGAGCGACGATCCCGAACCCGACCACGGCGCCCACAATCGAATGCGTTGTCGACACAGGCCATGTCATCAACGTAGCAATCAGCAGCCAGGTTCCAGCCGCGATCAGCGAAGCAATCATTCCACAAGCGAGAATATAGGGCGCTTTGTCACCCCAAACTTGAGTGATCAGTTCGGTTTCGAACATTTTGTTCCGAACGGTGTCGGTAACATTTGCACCCACCAGATACGCGCCCGCAAATTCGAAAATGGAGGCCAGGATAACCGCCGAGGTCAGCGTTAATGCTCCCGAACCGACCGACGTGCCCATCGCATTGGCCACATCGTTGGCACCAATATTCCAGGCTACGTAAAAGCCGCAGATCAAAGTGAGCACGATCAGGATGCTGACAGCGGTCATAGTCGATTTCTGAAGTTCTGATCCAGTTAATGGTTCAAGCGAAGTTCTGGGGAATGCCTATTTGAAACTGAGCGTCCTGAGTACCTTGTTGGCGAGGTCTTCGGAGTTATTGGAAATCTGGCTGAGAACGTTGGTCAATCGCATCCACAAATGGAATTGGCCGATAGTCATGTCCGTATCATGTCCATATAAATTCTTGAGCAGTTTTTCCTGAATCAAGTCGGCTTGATGCTCCGCCACGGCGACATCATGTGCCAGACTGCGAATCCTTTCTGCCTCCGCGCCGCCAAAACCCGCTTCGATCAGCTCGTCCAACTCCCCGATCATCGTTGCGACGACCTCAAATGCCGCCATGTTCTGATCAACAAGTTCGCTGAAATATTCGCGGGCATTTTCGTGGAATGGAAGTTTCTTAAGGGTCATCAATTTGCAGACATCTTCGGCGGTATCTGCCAAAGAATCCTGCAGCGACAATATGTCCAATACATCCAATCGATCGATCGGCATGAAAAATCGCCGCAACAGCTGGTTTCTGATATCATTCTTGACTTCGTCGGCATGATGTTCCAGCTTCGACACTTGATACGCCAGATCGTCCAGTTCCTCGAACCGGCCTGCCATCATCGCATCGATCGCTATCTTCATTTTGCGAACGCACTGGGATACATGATCCATATGTACCTGAATCTGGCTGAAAGGCGATCGTCCAAACAGTCTGCCAATCGTGCTCATGCTCGACAATCTCCCTCGACTAAGGTCTCATCATTAAACCGAAGAGTTTAATAACCGGAAAATGTTAAAACCAGCCGCCTCGCCAAAACTACAAATCCGACGAGAAACACGGGATCACGGTGCCGCGCCGTTTTTTACCGGAAATCTACCCTCGTCCATTCGGCCGAATCGACCGGGACAATCGCATTTGGCCCTTCAGCGATTATAGACAATGTCCCAGTTTTCAACGTCTAACAGCTTTGGCGGTGCACGATACTTCGGCTTAGGTCGAATTTCGAAGGTGCTCAGGAATTTTCTGGTGGGCTATCTGATTCTGCATTTGCTGGCGGTGGGTGTGCTGGTCTGGTTTTTAACCAGCTTGCTGCGCGATCAAATGTTGCGCGACACCCGGGAACAGATGAACGGGATGGCGTTGATGTTAAGCCAACAAATCAATGAACTTGACGATGGGATTGGTGACGACCGACTGTCCAGCCACATTCAGGGATTGGGCACGAAAACGGGTTTTCGATTTACCGTGATCAATTCGGCGGGCAATGTTGTTGCCGACTCGGAAACGGGAACCGATGATATAGGGTACCACGGTGATCGACCGGAAGTCTGGTCGTCCCTGCCCGGTCAGCCGGGATTTTCAACCCGTTACAGCAAGACACTGGGAATCCACATGCTGTATCTAGCGGTCACCCACGAGGCTTTGCCGGACAAGGAGGGGGGCTACGTTCGAGTTGCCGCTCCGGCGGTGGCGATCAATGCGACGATCGGCGAATTGCAGAAGTACATTTTTCTGTTCGCCATCGCGTTGAGTCTGTTGGCCGCGTTGGTGACATCTCTGTTTTCCAATTATCTACTGCGGCCGCTTGGGCATTTTTCGGAAGCCGCCAGAAAGATTGGCATCGGGCAATATGATGCGATGCCCACACTACTCTCGCGAAACGACGAATGGGGGTCGCTCGCCGATGCCTTCCGACAGATGCAGTCGGAGCTGAATCTGCGCGAGCAGAGCATCGTGGAAAACCGCGATCGGCTGGAAGCGGTGCTCAGCAGCATGATCGAAGGGGTCGTCGCGATGAACTCCAAACGACAGGTTCAGATTGCGAATCGGGCCGCTTGCCGGATGTTCTCGCTGACCGAACCGGAACTGATTGACCGGAATCTGCTGGACGTGATCAGAATCCCTGAATTGAGCGAAGCGATCGACAGAACCCAGGAATCCCATCAATATTCCCGCGTTGAATTCGAGACGATCGGCAAAGAACCTCGACGAACGATCAGCGCACGAGTTTCTGTACTGCCGGGCGAAAACCGTAAATCCGGCAAACGACCGGGAATTGTTGCGGTGTTGCATGATGTCACCGAACTGCGGCAACTGGAAAACATGCGCCGCGATTTTGTCGCCAATGTCTCTCATGAACTGAAGACTCCCTTGACCTCCATCAAAGCCTGCGCCGAAACGTTGAAACTGGGGGCAATTCATGACGATCAGAAAAACATGTATTTCGTTGAACAGATTGAATCCAACGCGGAACTGCTTGACATGCAGATTCAGGATCTATTGCATTTGGCCCGCGTCGAATCGGGAACTGAAAATTGGGACATCCGGCCCATTTCCATCAACGACCTCTGCCAGCAATGTGTTGCCCAGTTCGAATCGGAGGCGGAGTCGCGACAGGTCCAGTTGTCGTTTGCGCCCAGCCCCAAGTCACCGATCGCGCAGGCCGATTTTGAAGGACTGTCCACGATTCTGAAAAATCTGATCAGCAACGCTATTCATTACACTCCCGCAGGTGGTCAAGTCGAGATTGCCGCCGACATCGTCGATCACGAACTGGTAGTGCGCGTTGCGGATACGGGAATCGGAATCTCGGCAAAGCACCATTCGAGAATCTTTGAGCGATTCTATCGCGTCGATGCGGCCCGCTCCCGCGAAGCGGGCGGTACTGGCCTTGGGCTGGCAATTGTTAAACATCTCGCCACCGCCTTTGGGGGCATCGTTGAACTGGAAAGCAGAATCGGAAAAGGGAGCACGTTTACCGTCCGGCTGCCGGCGAAATAACGAACGTGTTTTCCACAGGTTGTGCCACAGCGGGAAATGGGCTGTTTCCAAACATGAGTCTGTGATTTTGGTCAGTTCCAATGCCGCCAGTTAACGATTCGCGCAAAATGCGTGAAGAATTCTTAATCTGTCTTCACAATTCAAATGGACTCTGTTCGGATGTTTTTTCGGAGACGCCCCACATGCACAAACCAGGAAAACAACCGATGAGATTCATTGCCGGTTGCTTGGCTGCGTGTTTTTTCATGTCGGCAAATACTCTTGCCGGACAGGACGTTTTTCGGGAGCTGTCCGGAACGATTCAGATCGATGGTTCCAGCACGGTTGCACCAATATCGACCGAAGCGGCCGACACGTTCAACAGTCAATATGAGAACGTAAAAATCCCTGTCGGCGTGTCGGGAACCGGGGGCGGATTCAAGCGGTTCACCAAGGGCGATACCGATATTTCTAACGCGTCGCGACCGATGACTGCTTTGGAATGGACGGCCTGCCGAAAATTCAATGTTGAGTTCATCGAAATTCCGATCGCCTATGATGGCTTGACGATTGCCGTTCACCGCGGGAATGACTGGATTGACCAGTTGACAATCGAACAACTGGCCAGAATTTTCCGCGCCGATTCTGCAGCCAAGACCTGGAACCAGCTCAATCCGAAATGGCCGGAAACAGAAATTCGGATTTTCTCACCCGGAACCGATTCGGGGACTTTTGACTATTTTCGTGAAATCGTTGTCGGGGCCGATGGGTCCATTCGCTCGGACATGTCGGTCAGCGAGGATGACAACAATCTGGTTCAGGGTATTGCCAATACCGAATCGGCGATCGGGTTCTGTGGCGCCGCCTACTATTTTGAAAACACAGACAAATTGAAAGCTGTTCCGATTGTGAATCCCTCTGGCAGACCGGTAGCACCTGCTTTCGAATCGATCGGTGACGGGTCGTATGCGCCGTTTTCCCGACCGCTGTTCATCTATGTCAATGCCAAGTCTTCGCGGCGGCCCGAAATCAAACTGTTCGTAAACCACTACCTGGAAAATGCGGCCGAGATTGCGGAATCAGTGGGCTACGTTGGATTGCCGGAAGCTATTTACGAATTGGCGTCCGCGAATTTCAGGCAACGTCTGGTCGGAACCCATTTCCTGACGCCGGATGGGAAACAACGGCATGGTTCGCTCACCGAAAATTTCCTGGAATCCAATCGGGTCAAATGAATACTGTCAGCGCTTTCGCCCGGAACGCAGCTACCGCCATCAAACGGGGATGCCAGACTGTTGGTCATTTTTCCAACCCACCAGGTTGTTGAACATATGGCGATGGCATCGGAATCAGGAGCACCAATCGGACTGTCAACGCATTCGTTGCGTTCGCTGTCAGGTGTGCGGCTGAAAGAAGCAGCCATTTACACGGTACTTTTTGGGTGCGCTTTTTTTTCCGTGCTGGTGACAGTGTCGATTGTTGTCCTGCTGTTCAGCCAAACCATTCGTTTTTTCAGCTTATCGGAAGTCAGTCTGATCGAGTTTGTCACCGGGACTCAATGGAGTCCTCTGCTGGGTGAGACGAAGTTCG
>JBGSXT010000540.1:0-3580 GCA_041751295.1 Mariniblastus sp. | reverse complement strand
CTGTTAACGGGAGAAAGTGGAACGGGGAAAGAACTGGTCGCCCGGACACTGCATGACAAGAGCCGTCGCGCGGGCAAACCATTTGTGGCCGTCAATTGCGGTGCGCTTCCAGAAGCGCTGCTGGAAAGCGAACTGTTCGGTCACGTCAAAGGAGCGTTCACGGACGCCAGGGCGGATCGCAAGGGCCTGTTTCTGGAAGCGGACGGCGGCACATTGTTCCTCGACGAAATCGGTGAAATGCCGATGTCAATGCAAGTCAAGTTGTTGCGTGTGCTCGAAGAAAATGCGATTCGACCCGTCGGTGGAGACCGGGAAGTCAAAACCAACGTTCGGTTGCTGACTGCCACCAACCGCGATTTGGCAACTGCTATTGAGGAAGACCGGTTTCGCGAAGATCTGTATTACCGCATCAATGTGATTCAACTCGAACTCCCTCCGCTGCGTTCGCGCGGCACAGATACGTTGCGGATTGCCAACCACTTTGTCAAACAGTTCGCTGGACGTGTCGAAAGAGATTGTGATGGCGTCGCTCATGCAACCGCCGAACGACTGCTCAATTATTCGTGGCCCGGAAATATTCGGGAGCTACGCAACGTGATGGAGCGGGCGGTGGCGCTGACCCGTCACAATCAGATTGTCGTCGAAGATTTGCCCGACCGGATTCGCAACTTTCAAACCCGCCAATTTCTGGTGGATGGAACCGATCCGGCCGAGCTGCTCCCCCTGGAAACCATCGAGCGACGCTATATCCAACACGTAATGGACAGCGTGGAAGGGAACAAGTCCACGGCAGCGCGAATCCTGGGGCTTGATCGCAAAACACTATATCGAAAACTAAAAGAATTTGACGAGAACCATGCTTGACCGAAAATTTATTATTGAACATGCAGTCGTTGTCAAAGAAAACTGCGCCAACCGAAACGTTGCCTGCCGTGTGGACGAAATGGTGGAAATGGAAACACGGCGCAGAGATTTGATGAAACATGTCGAAGATTTGAATCGGGAAGCGAACGACGTTGCCAAAACCATCGGTGCTGCCAAAGAACCAGCCGAGCGCGAGGCGCGCAAGCAATCCGGGCGGCAGCTGAGGGAACGGAAAGACGCAGCCCAGGCCCGGCATGACGCGTTGGACGAAAAGATACGCCAGATTCAATTGACGATCCCCAACTTGGCGCACCCGGATGCTCCCATTGGCGGAGACGACAAATCGAATTTGGAAATTTCCCGCGGGAAGTACGAACCGCGTCAGTTTGATTTCAAACCGCTGGACCATGTAGAACTGGGCGAAAAATGGGACTGGATCGATTTTGAAGCGGGTGCCCGAACAACCGGTTCCGGTTTCTATTTCCTCAAAGGTGATTTGGTCCGGCTAGATCTCGCGCTGCAACAGCATGCGATCAACGAGCTGGTCAAACGGAATTTTGTTCCAATGATTACCCCGGATCTTGCCCAGGATTCCATCCTCGAAGGAATTGGATTCATTCCTCGCGGACCCGAGACCCAGATTTACAGCATTGAGAATTCGAACCTGTCGCTGATCGGTACGGCTGAAATCACGTTGGGAGGTTTGTATAGTGGTCAAACCTTCATCGATGACGAGCTTCCTCTCCGTTTATGCGGCATCAGCCATTGCTACCGAACGGAAGCGGGAGCTGCGGGGCGAGCCTCGCGGGGACTGTATCGTGTCCATCAATTCACCAAGATCGAGATGTTTGCTTTCACGCTGCCGGAGCAAAGCGATGCGATGCACGATGAGTTGAGGCAGATCGAATGCGAGTTGTTTGATTCCATCGAAGTTCCCTTTCGGGTTGTCGATACCGCGACCGGCGACCTGGGCGGCCCTGCCTACCGCAAGTTCGATCTCGAAGCCTGGATGCCGGGTCGGGGTGAAGCCGGCGAGTGGGGAGAAGTGACCAGCACGTCCAACTGCACCGATTACCAATCGAGACGGTTAAACATCCGCTACCGGAAAAAAGATGTTAAAGGGACCCATTTCGTACACACGCTCAACGGCACGGCCTTCGCCCTCAGTCGCGCGCTGATTTCGATACTCGAAAACCATCAACAGGCCGATGGTTCCGTCATCATTCCTGAATCGCTGCGCACTTACATGAGATGCGATGCGATCGGTGGTTGTAGTTGAGGTTCTGGTTCGCAATGGACCGGATCAACGACAAAGTCGCTTGACGGGTCGCCAATCGGAATACCGCGTGCTATTTGGATCGTTCCCTTAGAAAACTCGGCTGCTCAAATCTGAAATTCGCTTTCGAACCCCCTGCACTGCCGGGAAGATGGGTCGACCTGTTCTCGTTGCGGTCGGATGCATTAAGTCCCGAACCCGTCAGGAGACCCGAATCGGCGTTGAACCATTGGTCGTGCCGTTCATTGGTTACATCGGGGGCGTTGGCAGGTGGCGTTGGTGGAAGCGGCGGAAACGAAAATGTTTCAATGACTTCCTCAATGAATTTTTCGGATTCGACAGGCTCCAAAGTGAATTCCCCTGGCTGCGTCAATTCTAGAATCGGTTGGAAATCAAATTCCTCCTCGATCGGTATATCCCTGCGATTGGAAACGGAGCGCGCCGGAATCCGATTGGGCCTTGAACCGATGGGCCGATAATTCGAGTCTGATGGTGTTTGAACAGTCGCAGATTGGTTGCGTTCCTGTTCAATTTGAAGCAGTTTGTGGTAGTGCGGCACCGGTTTGGCGGTCAGCAGTACAGTTGTCAGGCCTGAGTTTTGTTCGCTGATTTTCGCTGTATTGTCAAACCCATTCCTGGTGGCCAGATTGGATCGGCGCAGTTCGCGGATAATTTCCTGCTCCGATCGATTGGAAAATCGCCGATCCGATGAACTGGAATTTCCCTGCCATGAACTTGGCGGATTCAAAGGAGGTACATCTTCCCCCTGGTTGCGATCACCCGATCCGTCCTGACTGTCGTTGCCTTCGCGATTCCCTTGCGATTGATTCCCATTGGGATAAATAATCTGCGGCAGTCCCCAATCGATGTCGTCATCCGTTGGTGGAGCTGTTTTTTCGATTGAATCCGTGGCGTCTGGAGTTGTCCAAAAAGTTGCATTCGGCATGGAATTCGGGAACAGGTCCTGCAGTCGAAACGACTCGGATTTTGGATCAGTTTCAAGCGTTTTGCCCGTTGCCGCCGACTCCTGTTTCTCCGTTTCAGTTGCAACGCCCTGGGCTTTCAACGGCGAATTCGTTTCGCCCGTTGCATGGTAACCTCTTTCCGGTTTCTGAACAGCTTCGTCATCGGTCGTCTTGGAACTGTTCTTTAAGGGGAGTTTGTCAACAACATCGCTAGAAACAATCGAAAGTGGTTTGAGTTGGTGCAATTCCTGACCAGTAATGTCCTGCGGCGCAGCATTCCCATCGTGGGCAAAGTTCGGATCGATTTTTGGAACGGGACTGCTTTGATTCCGGTTCCAGTCCGCTCGAGCCGGTTGATCCTTTGATGGAGTCAGAAACTTCAGCGGTGGACTGATGGCATCGGAATCGGGATGACGTTGAATTTCAATGCTTTCCGATCCTGCCGAGTCCGTTGACGATGGACTTCGCCGTGTGG
>JBGSXT010000539.1:0-5827 GCA_041751295.1 Mariniblastus sp. | reverse complement strand
AAAGAGCAGATTCAACAGCGGATGCCAAGCAATTTTCGCACAATGGACCATCTGATGCGCGAAAACGACAAGGACTTCGCCTCGCTGATTCGCACCAATGTTGCTGCGGATCAGAAACAGGCGGCTCGCAAACGCTTCCTGGTGCGCCGCCGCAAGCTGGTACATCTGGTGGAGGAATTGAGTTTGCGCTCTCGACGCATCAGTCCCTTGATTTCGCAACTGCGAAAATTCAGCGATCGGATGCTGGCACTGAGAAACTGCATTCGAGAGTTGGACGATTTGCCAGCCAATGCACGAGAAAAAAAGCGACTGCGAACAGAGCTGTGTCGATTGGTCCGGGACTGTCACGAAAGTCCGGAAAGCCTCGCCAAACGGGTCGCTGATTGTGAACGATTTTTTGAGGAATTCGAAAACGCGAAGCGTCAGCTTTCCAGCTGTAATCTGCGGCTGGTCGTTTCAATTGCCAAGAAATATCGCAACCGAGGCATGAGTTTTCTGGACCTGATCCAGGAAGGAAACACGGGACTGATGCGGGCTGTCGACAAGTACGAATACCGTCGCGGGTTCAAGTTTTCGACTTATGCGACATGGTGGATTCGCCAGGCGATCACCCGCGCGATTGCCGACCAGGCGCGTACAATCCGGATTCCCGTGCACATGATTGATGTGCTGACGAAGCTGCGCAATATCCAACGGCGGCTGATTCAGGAACGATGCTGCGAACCGACCATGGAAGAAATTGCCGAACAGGCAGGCATGAGTGTCGAATCCGTTCGACGGGTCATGGACATCGGCCGCAACCCGGTCAGTCTTGATCGGCCCGTCGGAGAAGGAGACGATTGCAGCTTCGGCGAATTTATCGAAGATTCGAGCAGCGACAATCCGGTGCGTAAAGCAAACAACGCAATTCTGCAGCAACAGATTGATCGGCTGCTGAAAACGCTGACGTTCCGCGAGCGCGAGATCATTCGATTGCGGTATGGATTGGGCGATGGCTATACGTACACGCTGGAAGAGGTTGGCCGGATTTTCAAGGTAACCCGCGAACGCGTCCGTCAGATCGAAGCTAAGGCGGTTCGCAAACTGCAGAATCCGGTGCGCAGCCAACACCTGGAAGGATTCCTGCAAGGGACAGTTCCGATTGGCGATCTGCAATCGCAGGATCAGGATTTAGCCAATCCATATGACGGATATGATGCGTCGCGCGATGACCTGTTTTCCGAGTTTGAACGCGAACTGCCAGGACAGGAAATGGCAGATATGCCGCTACCTGCAGCGCTTTATCAGCCACAAGAATTCAATGAACAGGACTATCAATTTGACTCGTTTGTTCAGGAGTATCCTGCGACGGGCGCGGTTTCGGAAGCCTGCGCTCCGGAACGTCCGTATTAAGTGATCGGCGTTTGAAAATATGCCTGTCGGGCGAATTGCTAATTCGTCCGAATTTTCGACTCGTTTGGAATACCTGGAATTCAGGGTAGAATAGCGCCGACCATCCAAGGTCGGCGTTTTCTTTTCCATCTTGCGAGTGCTTCGGGCATTGGCAGAAAGTGACATCACGTGCCCATTGATTACCCTTTGTTGCGGTCAATCCATCGAATCCTGAAACAGCGAACCGATTTGAATGGTCGCATCGAGCGGGGGCCGCGTCAGATTGCGCTGGCTGAGTACGCGGAAAAAAAATTCGGCGAGGAATTGGCTCAGGTCAAGGAGGCGAAAAAGAAAACGCATATGCTGGCTGATTCGAAACAGCTGCAACTCGGTGAGCGGGAAGCCAAAATTGAAGTCCTCAAGGGGAAATTGAATATGGCCGAATCCAATCGGGAATTTCAATTGCTGCGCGACCAAATCGCAGCCGACGAGCAGGCCAATTCCGTACTTTCCGATGAAATTTTCGAGTTGTTGGAAAGGCTGGATACGCTTGAATCGGAAACAAAAACGGCGGAAGGGAATGTGGAGAAAGCAAAGCTGGAGACTCAACGCGTGCGCGATCGGATAACAGTCGAGTTGGCGGCGCTCAATGGTCAATTGGAGAGTGTTCTAAGCGAGTTGCATCAGAACGAGGCCCTGTTGAAAGGAGACTTTGCCGCCGAGTACCGACGCTTGGTCAGCGTCCGGGGAGAAGACGCCCTGGCCGAAACGGACATGCAGACCTGTGGGCACTGCTGTACCCGAATCACGACTCAATCGATGAACGAATTGCTGTTGAGAACGCCCGTTTTCTGCAAATCCTGTGGTTGCCTGTTGTATACGGTCGAAAATCAAGCGGCAATCAGTTGACTCCGGGAGCGAATTCGGCGTTTGACGGTTGCCATGGGAACGGGAACTGGCAACAATGTGGGCACGGCCTGAAGCTATCTGCAGGTCGTAATTTTTTTGATTCGCCAGCGCAGGGAGATAGACGATGAACATTGAACGCGTACCGATGACCCAGGATGCGTATAACCGACTGCGGGCGAAAATCGAACAAATGGAAAACATCGAGATGCCCGCAATCGCTGACAGGATTGCCGCTGCCCGGGCAGAGGGCGATCTGAAAGAAAACGCCGAGTATCATGCACAGCGTGAAGCACAGGGAATGCTGCAGGCAAAAATCAATGAGCTTAAATCGCGAATGTCACGGGCAGCCATCGTCGATCCGTCGAAAATGCCCCAGAACGAAGTTGCCTTCGGAGCCACCGTCATCGTCATGGATGTCGACCTTGATGAAGAGGAAACGATAACGCTCGTCGGGGACGGCGATGAAGATTACGATGCCGGAAAGTACCTGATCACCAGTCCCATCGGACGCGGGCTACTGGGGAAGAAAAAAGGTGAATTGGTCAAAATTGATGTGCCGAAGGGCGTAATTAATTTCAAAGTGTTGGATATTTCCTACGAGGGGTCCAACGAGTCCGATTAGCCGTTTTGCCGCGAATTCGACAGGTTCTATGGACTTTTGGCCAAAGAATCCCAAGAATAATCACAGTCAGGGTCGATGATCAGGCACTCAGATTCAATTTTGATTACCAACGGATCCGATTATCATGAAGGTCGCGAAAATCCTGTTTTGGATTCCGCGACGACCGGGCCTGTCAAATTTCCAATAATAATTACCAACATTTCAAACACTAAATTCGAATTGGGAGTCAGATTCAAATGAGCATAACATTGACAGAGAAAGCCGCCAAACAGGTTCAACAGTTCATTGCCGAAGGGGACTTCAACGGCGAAGCTTTTCTGCGGGTCGGTGTGGCTGGCGGCGGTTGCAGCGGTTTCAACTACAGTCTGAACATCGCCGAAGATTTCGACGAAGCCAATGACAACACAACTGAACAACACGGCGTCAAGATCGTTGTCGATAAAAAGAGTTCACTGTTTCTGGACGGCACAACAGTCGATTACTTCGATGGCCTCGAACAGCGAGGCTTCCAGTTTATCAATCCAAACGCCAAGAAAACCTGCGGTTGCGGTTCTTCGTTCAGTACCTGATATGTTGCCGCTGAGCTCGGGTTCATTCGCGGAACCGGTGATGTCATCTCAGCCGGGTCAACCGGTTACGGCTGGCGGTCTTTGATCGCCAGTTCGGATTCACGTAAGGCGACGGAAAATCGCTCGATTATTTTCAGGAAGCGATTTCGGTCGAAGTTACGCCAGGCGTTCAAAAATTTCGTTTGCAACGGCGTAATCTCGCCGGTAGCCGCCAATTCCAGCATCAGGTAGTCCTGCATGTCGGATAACGCATCGGCCACGTCATTCTCAAACACCGTAATGTCACCGCTCAAATGTTGTCGCCCTGAATTTCGCTGCTGGTTCAATTCGGCGGATACCAATTGGATCGCCCAACCGATTTGACGGGCCGAGTGGAAATCCCAAGATTCCGCTTCCGGGCTGAAAATGGAATTCTGTTCGGTGCCAGTTAACAGCTTCAACACAAGGATCGCATCGTCACGCGTCAACGGCGTACTTTGTATCTGTGCCGCTATGCCCGACAGGAAATCGGAATAGGCACTGCCTGCGGCGTGCAACTCGTCCGGACTTCCGAATGGTTGACGGTTCAAGGCATCCTGCAGCCCGATCTGTTTTTCCAGAAAATCGTCGATGAATACATTCTGTTGTCTAGTTCCAAGCCATGCCAGGCCCAGTTTGGAAAGAGCCCGAGGCCAATCGGGAGCTGGCGGGCGACCAGGGACTCCCGCAAATTCACGTTTCCTACCAGACGTTTTCAAATCGTGATGACAGGCGGCGCAATCGAATGCCGCGAACTCTGGCCAGGGGTTCAAGTCAGTCTTCGGAGAGTGGATCGCTGTGCCCGATTGCAATTTCAGATATTCGCCGGCCGATTTGGCCAATAGATCAACTGACTGGATGGAGGCCATGACGCCACTGACCAGCAAATTTTTTGTGCGCGGATAGTCCTGTTCCACCTGGCTTTCGTCCAGCAATCCCATATCAACGGCCAGCAATTTCGTGAATTGTTCGGCAAACTCAAACTCCTCTTTTTCGGATGTATACCTCCAGTGCCTGGGAATCTGGTCTGCATACGATTCAATTTCAATTCCGGGCAACGGCGGGTGTCCGGCGGCGTACATCGCATGAGTGACGACTCGACCTTGATCAACATCACCGATGTGGCATGACAGGCACAGTTTCGATCGGGCGATTGGTTGACGGGTGTTTGTCAAACCAAGCTTGCATTTTTCATCCGGTGACTTCTTACGCCATTTCGAATTTTTATGAGGGTCCAACCACTCTGAAGACGGACCATGGCATGCTTCACAACTGACGCCTGTTCCATATTCAAATACTTTTAAGTCGAACTCGTTCTGCTGAAGATCCCATCCGGCGTGGCAGCTCATACATTGCTTTACCGTAGTTACCAGTGCGGGCGAGAAATCGGCTAGCCGTTCCTGTTGAATCAGTCTCGCTGGCTCGACAGTAATTTCCTGAAACAATCGTCCGATTTCTTCCTGTGTCGAGCCGGCGATTGCCATCATAATATCCAGGCTTCGCTGGTTACTGCTTTCGTCCCAACCGGGTACCAGTACTTTTTTCGGCTGCTGATTGGAACGTAAGGCCTCAATTCCATTCGCCTCCGTGTTGATCTCAATCAGGTTTGTTCGGACGGACTCAAACGTTGTCGGATCAGGAATGATATTCAGGTATGCTCTGGAGTGGGGATCTTCATTGAGCCACGTTTGATACTCATTCAAGGAAACAAATTCCGGAACTTTCTTGTCCCGATCCGTAGCTGCGGAATGAACATGACAGCGGCCACATTCCAGAAACCCCTCATATTTGAAACTGGACAACCGCGCCGCATCGATTTCCTCCTGTTGCTCTACAGGTTCCTGCGAAAATCCTGTGGCAGCAACCACCAGAACCACAGCGAAAGCGTTGAGGAAATTTTTTGTCATTCAATCATTTTACTTGAACAGGATCACGAAAAGGAAGACTTTGTTACAGCATAACATTCGAGTTACTGGTTTAACGATTAGCCGGCAGGCGACGCTCTTGGAATGTCAAAACGCCGACACCTGCCGGCTAGTTGATAAACGACTAAATCATGACCAACACCCCATTTCTTAGCTTGCCCAATGTACTAGTTTTCGAGTTGATCAAAAATCTCGATAAAACGCTGGTTGATGGCCCGGCTCTGAGATCCGTCTAATCGTTCAGGGCGGTGGTAGTTCACCGGGAACTTCAATAAATCACGGATTTCCAACAGTTGTTTTCTCGAATCGTCGAATTGTACGCTGGCAATTCGACCCGGTAATTGGCGGGAATCCACTAACGACTGCCGCAGCGCAACAGCAGCAAGGTATCGTTGGGCGAGTTGGTCCCAGTT
>JBGSXT010000538.1:0-3276 GCA_041751295.1 Mariniblastus sp. | reverse complement strand
GCTAATGCAGGCCTGAGTCCGGCAGTTTACGCTCCGGAGCGAATTGGCACGATGTTCGGAAGTGATTACATCATTACCGAGCCAGACGAATTCAGCCAAGGGATGCGGCATTGCCTGATCGATCGTGAATTCGATTTCGATTTGTGGGGAAAAAATGGTTTGCATCATGTGGAACCGTTATGGCTGCTGAAATATTTGCCCAATATGCCAGCCAGCCACGTCGCCATTTACAACGACCTGCGTGGGCCCAGCAATTCGCTGACGGTTCGCGAAGCTTCGGCAAACTTGGCCATCGCTGAAGCAACAACGATTCTGCGGCGGGGAATCGCCGATACCATGGTCGTCGGATCGACCGGGTCCAGAATTCATCCCATCCGTACGATTCATGTGGCACTGCAGGAACAACTTGCACCCTGCGAATTGAATGGCGACCTCCAGGCACCAGCGAAAGCGAGTCGACCGTTCGATGCCGATCGAAAAGGGATGGTCATGGGCGAAGGTGCCGGAGCGGTCATTCTGGAAGGTTACGACACGGCAAAAGCGCGTGGTGCAAATATTCTTGGCGAAGTCATCGGATATGGTTCATCAACTGTCGCCGACCGCAACTTTGTGGCCGACTACCAGGCGGCGATCGCGAACGTACTGGTCGGTTCACTGGAATTGGCAGGCATTGAAGCCAGTCAAATCGATCATGTGAATGCGCATGGACTCAGCAGTCTGCGATGTGATCGGGAAGAGGCGCAGGCCATCAATCAATTGCTGGGCGAACGGGTCCCCGTCGTTGCGGTCAAGAGCAACATGGGCAATCTTGGCGCGGGGAGCGGGATGGTCGAATTCATCGCCAGTGTTCTGGCGATCAATCATCATCGACTATTTAGAACGCTGAATTACCATCGGCCCGATTCACAATGCCCAATCAACGTCGTATCCGACGACGGAGTTGCCGCAGGCGAGACATTTGTGAATATCAACACGACGCCTCAGGGACAGGCCAGTGCGGTGATCTGCCGCGCGGCAAATTAACTCGCATTGCCGTTGCAATCGTCACATTCGTACCCGACCGGTGTCCATTTCCATCCCCCGTCGCAATCCGGCTGGCGATAGAAAAACGTATCTTTATCGGACCGTTGCCACTCTCGAAGTTTGGAAGAAAACGTGCCGGAAATACAGAAAATTCGTCAACTGGATACCTACCCACAACTGTTGTTGAAGGCTGGCGATTCCCTGGCAGTCGGACTGGGGCTGCTTTGTCTGTTGTGGCTGGTTCCCGACGCCAATAGTCGATCCACCATCATCGTCGGGTTGGTCGCGATGGGAACCTTCAACCTATGTGCGGAGGTGATCGGACTGTATCGCAACTGGCGCGGGATCACTTTTTCGCATGAAGCATCCTGCGCCCTAGGTGCCTGGATGATGACTTTATTTGCCCTGGCGGCGATCGGACGATTCACAGAATACTCAACGGAAATCAGCAGTCGCGGTCTGTTGCTGTGGTTCAGTCTCAGTCCCTCAATATCGCTGTTTTTTCGCGGCGGATTTCGATATGCGACACGCTGGATGATCCGCTGCGGAATTCGAACCCGAAAATTTGCCATCGCCGGTCACAATGAATTGGGTCTGCAACTGGCCGAATCGATTTCCGATTCGCCCGATTTGGGTCTGGAGTTTGTCGGTTATTTTGACGATCGCGGAGAAGAACGGCTGGAAGAAGGGCAACACGATGGAGCGACCGCACTTGGGCGAATGCCCGAATTGGTGCGGCGTACGCGGAACGGCGAGATTCAGGTTGTCTTCATCACGATTCCCATGCGGGCTGAAGAGAGAATTCGTGGCTTCATTTCCGATTTGAGCGATACGACTGCATCGGTCTACATCGTCCCTGATCTGTTCGTCTTCCAATTGCTACATTCTCGTTGGACGGAAGTGCGGGGATTGCCGGTCGTCAGCGTGTTTGAAAACCCGCTGTACGGAGTCGATGGACTGCTCAAACGCTGTATAGACATGATTTTCGCCAGTCTGTTTTTGATTCTCGCGTCGCTACCAATGCTGGCAATTGCACTGTGGGTAAAACTGGATTCGAAGGGACCGGTATTTTTTCGCCAAAGTCGATATGGGCTGGACGGCAGACGAATCAAGGTCTGGAAGTTCCGCTCGATGACTTGCTGTGAGGACGGGAGCGATGTCAAGCAGGCAACCCAGGCGGATCAGCGCATCACTTCGATCGGAACGTTTCTGCGTCGGACTTCACTGGACGAACTGCCGCAGCTGTTCAATGTGCTGCTAGGCAATATGTCACTGGTCGGACCGCGACCGCATGCCAATGCCCATAACGAGTTCTACCGGAAACAGATCGAGGGCTACATGTTGCGACACAAGGTCAAGCCGGGGATCACAGGTCTGGCCCAGGTCAACGGCTGCCGGGGAGAAACCGAAACCATCGACAAGATGCAGCAGCGAATATTCTTTGATCACCAATATATTCGCAATTGGTCCATCTGGCTGGACTTGAAAATTCTATGTCAAACGTTCGGAGTTGTTTTCAAACAACAGAACGCCTATTGAATCGTCTCGATGCCTGACCTTATCCGTTCGAACCATTCGGGCCGTCTGGTCTCGCATCCGACGAAGGATTGCACATATCGCGGATGGAATTCGCCAAATCTGTAATATGCTGGTCGACAACAAGCTTTTTCTGCGCGCTGGACTCCGCATTGGTTTGATCCTGTACCAGCGGCAATTCCAATTGATTGCCGGTCACAGGCGGGCGTGTTCCGGGTGTTTTTCCGGAAAGCTGGTTCTTTAGTTTTCGCAAGTCAACCGTATTTGCCGTTGGTCGAATTTCGGGTTTTGTACCACTATCCGGGTCCGACTCGTCTCCGTTTGCCGAGGCATTGGATGAGTTCTGATTCGACGTTTTCAACGACAATCCGGCCGGTGCCGCCGCCGTGCATTCAGTTGCGTTTGCAACTACTGCCTCACCGGGCACATTGAAAGTTATCGGCTGGGACGGATTTGGACCCGCAGATTTGCTGGGCAATTCGCCCTGTTCCAATTGGCGAATCTTTTCCGCCAACGAATCATCCGGTGAAAGAGCCCTGTCAGAAAAGGAGTAGTTGTAATTGGTCGCGCCCTGTGGTGCACTTTGCGGAATCTCGCCTGTCGAGGCATCAAATGCCGCTTCCCGCGACTTCGGATTCGAGGGCAATGGCAAATTCGAAGGCTGGCTTCTCGCCGGCCGTCCTGAATTGGTTTCAACTTCCGGTTGATTGACCGTTG
>JBGSXT010000537.1:0-4819 GCA_041751295.1 Mariniblastus sp. | reverse complement strand
GGCCCCAGAAGTCAAAGTCCTGAACGCGGAAGGAAAGCCTGTCGAACTTTCGACGTTGCATGAAAAACAGCCCCTTGTGCTGGTGTTCTTTCGCGGCGGGTGGTGTCCAATTTGTTCGCGTCATTCGGCGCAACTGATCAGCACCTATCCCGAAATCAAGGAATTAGGAGCAGAATTGGTCGGCATCAGCCCTGATTCTCCCGCCAGTTCAAAGGCCAATGTGCAGAAGGACGCTATTCCGTTTCCAATACTCTCCGATGCCGACGTCGAAGCTGCCCAGGCCTTTGGACTTGCCTTCGTCGTTGATGATTCGACCATTGAACGGTACAAGGGTTTTGGAATCGATTTGGAGAAAGCTTCCGGTCGAGACCATCATGCTCTGCCGATCCCGGCAGTGTTTGTGATCAACACGGACGGCAAGATCGCATTCGCCCACAGCGACCCTGATTACCGCCAACGTCTGGACGTAAAAACGATCATCAGGGAGCTTAAGAAACTGAAGTAACGATCGGCAGGATAAGCCAATGCAGCGCGCAAAACCTGTTGATCATCGCATCTTCCATAAAAAGCGACCGGCAGTTGAGAACTGACGGTTGCGAGCGCTGCAAGTTCAACCGGTGACAGTTGCGGTGTAGATGCTGCTCCAGGGGCCGAGCTGGCCTTTGGTGTTCAAGTAGCGGAACTGGTACCACGCGGTCCTGCCAACGTTGCCGACGTTGAAATTGACCGTTGCGTTCATGCGGGTCGTCATCGCGATCGATGTCCCATCCGCGGGAGTCGGATGAACATCGCCGTCGAACGACCAGACTTCCATACCGATCACACCGGTCGGGCGGCTGCGGCGCTGTGGGTTTGCCGGATCGACTAATTAGAAGTTACATGTCTTAAAGAACGAGATTTCGACCATCGCCTTTTTGCCGAAGAAGCTTAATCGGCCGCTTTGCGTCACCGCGGCTGGATTGCCTACCGGACAACGGTGTGTTTACCAACAGTTTAATTCGTGCGACGATGTTCTGAGAAGATTGCGATCAATACAAAATACAAACGAGGCGCAGCAAATGACGACAGCTCTGATATTGGTCGACATTCAGAACGACTACTTTCCCGGCGGTAAAATGGAATTGGTGGGGATGGAGGCTGTCAGTGAACGGGCGGCGCGAATGCTGGCCGATTTTCGCGACCAGGGGAAACCGACGTTTCACATTCAACATATTTTCGCACCCAACGCCGGAGCAGGTTTTTTCGAGCCAGACACCGAAGGAGTCCGAATTCACGAGAGTATCAAACCGCTGGCAGGTGAAGCAGTGATTTCCAAACAATACCCCAGCAGCTTTCGCGAAACATCACTGGAGAAAGATCTGGCGAAGGCCAACATCCGCGACTTGGTCATTTGCGGAGCAATGAGCCACATGTGCATCGACGCGACGGTGCGAGCCGCCGCCGATCTGGGATTCAATTGCACCGTGGTCCAGGACGCCTGTGCAACCCGCGACCTTGAATTTCGCGACAACCCAATCAAGGCTGCGGACGTACACGGCTCGTTCATGAACGCGCTCGGATTTGCCTATGCCAAAGTCATTGACTTTGATTCTTTCAATGTTTCCGACAATTGAATGCCATCCGAATGATCCCGAAGGGATTCAAGCAATTAGCCGGTGGTTTGAGCGCAGCGAACACCACCGGTACCAGTAAGATTACCCGATCCCCACGACCCTGAAAGGGTCGCAGCCACGGGTCAAAATCGAAAGAACCCAGCCGATGTCAACGTACGCCAATCTTCACTATCACATCACGTTCAGCACCAAGCATCGAGCCCCACTGATTGACCGAACTTGGGAAAAACGACTGCGCGAATACCTCGGCGGCACCGTCAAGCAATTGGGCGGATTCCCCGAGGGCATCGGCGGTATCGAGGATCGCGTTCACTTGTTGGTTGGACTCAAAACGACGCATCGCATTTCTGACTTCATGCGTGAGCTGAAAAAATCTGCATCCGAATGGATTCGTACAACAATGGAATTACCGGAATTCAAATGGCAGGCAGGGTATGGTGTATTTACCGTCGGCGCAACGGCCCGACCTAAAGTCAAAACATACATTGCGAACCAGCGTGAACATCATCGGGTAAAATCATTTCGTGAGGAATTCATGGAAATGTTGGCACGAGCCGGTGTCGAATATGACCCGAAATACCTTGATTGGAAAACGCTGCGACCCTTTCAGGGTCGAGGATCAGCTGCGACCCTTTCAGGGTCGAGGATCAATTGAGTCCCGGAGGTTTTCGCTGCGCTCGACCTCCGGCTAATAGCTGGAATCCCTATCGGGATGAAAATTTGAAATTCAGTTTGTCAGGTACGATGAGAACCTGTTTCGGTTGGGGATGACTGCCCTCTCAAAAGGGGACTGACGCCATGTGGGATAGGCACTCATTCCTCCGATTGAAACACCACCAATCAGGTTATCACCGATTCTCAAATCGGTGCCGCGAAGCGGCAGGAGGCCATGGCGGGCACATCGCCGATCCGAGTTAAAACCATCTCTCCAACCGTTTCCGCCGCATCCGCTAACACCAGACCGATCCGCCGGTGTGGCGGAGCTTCTCCGCATCGGGGCGGAGCTTTTGCGCATCGGGGCAGAGCTGCTCCATCCATGGACGGAGCGGTTCTACCCATACGCCGAGCCGTTCTACTCAGGGGCAGAGCTCTTCTTTCCATGGGGCGGGCTGTTCCATCCATGGGCCGAGCTGTTCTACCCTTGGGCGGAGCTCTTTTGCCCATGGGCCGGGCTGTTCCATCCATAGGCCGAGCTCTTCTACCCATGGGCAGAACTCTTCCGCGCCGAGTTTGAAACACTCCGACCGTTATGACAGCCCCAATCGGCAGCGTTCGCAGCGGTTGTACCGCATCTGCAGAAAAGGCCAGCGGCAACCGAAAACGCGCCAGTGTAGAACAACTGTCCCCAGTTGTTTCCGAATGTTCGCAACAACTGCTCGACACCGCGATTTCCAAACAGTTGAGACAACTGTTCCACACCCATTTTTCCAAACAGCCTGAACAACGGTTCTACACCGCGGTTTCCAATCAGTCGAAACAATTCTCCAAGACTGACTGGGCACATTAATGGCCGCGCCCGGCTGGCCGGCGCTTCCGCACCACCGATCCTGTTTCGAATCGCGAACCTGTAAACAAGCTCCCGTCCGTTCGATTGTGTCACAAGGCGCGCAAAATGACCACTTGATCCTTTCTGAAACTCCGTATATTTCAGCGAAACGACTGTCGCCCAAAAATTGGTTGGGCAGTACAATTCGGACATGACACTTCAGGAACTGGAAAAGTCGATTACAAACTTGTCGGCGGAGGAACTGACGAAGTTTCGCGCGTGGTTCTTGGCGTTCGACGCGAAGCATTGGGACCAGCAGTTCGCGGCGGACGTTGCCGCTGGACAGTTGAATGATTTGGCCGATGAAGCAATTCGCGAACATCGGGCGGGCGATTCAACGCGGCTATGAATCACTTTGCCAGCCGTCGTTTTTGGCGCTGCTACAACTCGCTGCCCGCCAACATCCGAGAACTGGCCGACAAGAACTTCAAGTTACTCAGCGCTGATTCCAATCATCCATCGTTGCATTTCAAAAAGGTTGGCCGGTTTCGATCCGTCCGCGTTGGGTTGCAGTGGCTGTCGAAGTGGATAATGGCCTTCTCTGGTTTTGGATTGGTGACCACGCCGAATACGATCGAATCATCAATGGGTAATTTTTGAATTCGGCGTTGACGTCACATCCGCAATTCAGGCCGAACTCGCTGCGACGGCGACAGAACAAATGAAGGGTTGGATTGTCCTTAGCTGTTTCCGAACGTTCGCAACAACTGATCGACACCGCGATTTCCAAACAGTTGAGACAATTGCTCCAGGATTCTGGGAAACCACTCCACGTTGGCTTTGGAAAGCCGGGCCGATTGAACCGCTTCGCGAATCGCCTTGATCATATCGTCAACTCAAAACGATGAAAAACCTCAATTTACAACGCCTCAACGAGCCGATACTGTTTTACTCACACTCGGCACGCCGAATTCATGGAAAATCCAATTTACTGCGGAATAACAATTGGCTACATTTTGACCAGTCCTCAACCAGCTCAATATCCGTTTGTTATGCGCTGGGTGAGGAGAATACAAAGTTCTGCTCCTAAAAGGATTTGACATGCATCACACACGACTGATTTGTTTAATCTTTGCTGCTTTTCTGAACTGCAATAGCGATCTTTTATTTGCACAACTAACCGACACAACAGCGGAGTCGCAACCAGAAAAGAGTCAAGACAGTTCAATTTTAAAGATTATCACGGAACCGAAGACTAGTCGCCCATTCGATTGGAAGCGTGGAGAGCATATAACTGTTGGCGTTCGATGCATATCGGATGACGGTACTCGCGTTGTGGGCATCGCGACCGGAGTCGAATTGGTTGCAATTAGATCCTTCGACAATCGCGTCGAAATGATGTTGCGTGCAGATGTTAGTTCGATCAACAAGATTGAAGCTGCAGCAAAGATAAGCGAATTCTGGTTTGAAATCATGCCGTTCGAGGAAGAACAACGCAAAACGCTTACAAACGATTTTGAACTTAAAGAATTCCTGAAATCGAATCCGCAGTACCAAGCGGCAAATGAATCGCAATGGGGCTATGGAGAACCTGACGGCAGGATACAGCCTCCAACAAAAGATGAATTGCCAATGCGGAAAAAGAAGTAGAACAACTGAGCGTTTGACTTCGCGGGACGACTGATTTTCGGCTGGGAGCGGGTTGGCGTTGAAGTTCAAT
>JBGSXT010000536.1:0-5749 GCA_041751295.1 Mariniblastus sp. | reverse complement strand
TTGGACTCAAAATCAGTGAAACAGGAAATATCGAACGGCATTTGAAACAGTTTCATTCGTTGGTCAAAATTTGTCAGTTCCGTTTGGAGTTCGCCGGTTGTACCCTTTTTTGCCGAGTTTTCCAGTTTTTGGCGAATGGTTAGTGCCTCATCAGTTCTACCAAATTTGAGCAGGTCGTTGGCACGGGACAGCACGTGAAGTTTAATGGACTCCGAGACATCGATTCGATTTAACTCCGTATCGACCTGGACCAACAGTTGGCGAATTAATTCCTCCCGATCCGCCGGCAGTGAATCCGAGACATCGACCAATTCAATTTCAGTATCTTCAATCGTCTTCCGAACTTGTGCGACTAATCCGGTAATTTCGACAATGTCTGAGTTTTCATAACTCTTGACGAAGGCCTCGAAAAACGGCCTGCTTTGACTTTTTTCGCAGTTTGCCTGAATCACTTGCAACCATGCATGGAGACGATTGGCGCTGGAGACATCATTCCCTTCGTGAAGCGCCGCCAACTGAAGCTGCTCCAATGCGGTTTCCGACAAATCGCGCCGTTTGTCAGGCGATTCGGCGCGAAGAAACTCACTAAAAGCGGCCGCCGCCAAAGCCACAGACGCGGAATTCGATATCGAAACGTTGTCCGAAAGTCGATGTTGGTCGGCGAATTCCTTTAACTGTGCCAAGTGCCCTTCCATCACCAGGTCGTTGTCAACGAGGACAAATTCCCGGTTCATGAGTGTTGCCAATTTCGATAAAATCGCGAAATCGCGCGATTTTTCATTTGGATTGACCGCCAATATTCGATCCATGACATCGTTCCGCTTTTGCATTCTGTCCAATCGTTCAACAGGCTCTAGATTCCTGTCGTCTGCAAGATTGAGCAGCATTTTGGGTAACTGTTCGGAATTGGCCATGGAAAGAAGTGCATCAAATCCTATTTCATCCGGGCTCGAAATCGCAGGTTCAACGGCAGTTGTCTCTTTCGATGCCGATTTGGCGTCACGAAATTCGTTTGAATATTTATGAAATAAAAATGCCAAACCGGCAACGAATGTCATCACCAGTAAAAACATGAAAAACTGGCGGATTCGCATCATTAAAATTGGATTCATGACTGAACCAGGCTGGACGGGATATGGCGCTCCGCCATTTCGGAGCAAAAATGAATATTATTGGCTCCGTTGTTCCCGGATGACATGTGACCGGTTTAACGGCAGCTGTTTTTCAGTTTGAACGATTCCGGACGGCCATCGTATGACCACTTTTTCAATTTCTTTGGCATTGCCAAGGCCAAAATGAAGGGTATACGGATCCTGCGAAAGGAATCCAGTTCCCGAAACAACCACGCCAAATCGCGACTGGCCGTCGAAAACCATTTCGACGGTTGCACCGATCGCGTTCCGATTCGACTTTACGCCCTCCAGCTGGATACGAATCCAGGAGTTTTCTGATTGCTGAAGATTCTCGAACACTCTCGGAGGACTGTCATAGTTCGAAACTGCCACATCCAAGTCGCCATCATTGTCGAAATCGAGGGCCGCAGCTCCCCTTGAATTTCCGAAAAAAGCGATCGGATTTTTGGCGGAGACATCATAAAAATAGCCGTCCTGTTGAACAAAAAACACGTTTTGCTCATAGTTGAATTTTGCCAGAAAATTCCTGCCTCTAATGTATTTCAGATTTCGGATTTTGTTGTCGACCGGGATGGCGGACTCGGTCCCGTTGACGACCAGCAAATCCAGGTCGGAGTCATTTTCATAATCCATTCCGTTAACACCCCACGCCCAGCCTAGATTTGCCGGTTCAATCAGGTCGTTGTGATCGTCGCGAAAGCTTGTTTCAAATGCCTTAGTAAACAGCCGGTTGTCGACCAGAATTCGCAGATTTTCCTTTTTGGTCGGGTCAAATTGGATCGCCGTCTGTTCTGTCGGACGAGAATATCGTTGGCGATGGGTCAACTTCATGATCTGGGAAATATAAATTGAGAAATGGGAATCGTGGTTCAGATCCAACAGCGTAAATGACATTCCGTTATAGATATCGTCCAGATGCAGTTGCCGGGAAACTTCTTCAAAACCTTCGCCCTGTAAATTCCGGTACACGAAGCTGGTGCCAAAATCGTTAATTGAAAACAGATCGGCCCAGCCGTCCTGATCGAAATCATGGGCGCCAACGCAATGTGTCCAGCCCCGATCATCAACCCCCATCGCTTCACCGACTTCAACAAACGAGTGTTTGTCGTCTTCATAAACATGTTTATACAGTTGATTGGGAGGTGCATTAGCGTTGATGCGTCCGATGGTCGGTGAATCACCTGCCATCCAATTTCCGAAATTCGCTACGTACAGGTCGAGCAGGCCGTCGTTGTTCATGTCAAACCAGACCGCTTCATGGGAAGCGAAGGCATCATTCAGCAGGCCGACTGCCGAGGAGACATTGTTGAAAGTCCCCGAGCCATCGTTTTCCAACAAGCGATTGGGCTGACCGACCAATGTAAAAAACATATCGAGATCACCGTCATTATTGAAATCGACGAAATAGCCGGCTCGTGTTTCGCCTTCATCGGACAGGCCTGCCATTTTTGAGACATTGTCGAAACGCTGGCCGTCGATATTTCGAAAGAGTGCCCCCCCCTGATCGCCCGCAAAATAAAGATCAGTGTAGCCATCATTGTTATAATCGCCCGCTGAAACACCGCCTCCTTCAAGGCCAACTGGCACGGACAGTTTAGCGCGCAGCTCCAAGTTCATTGGGTTGGGCTGATGGACAAAGTCGATACCGAGCTTTTCGGTTGCATCCACCATCATCGGTTCCGAAATCGACTCCAGCAGCCTGTCTTTGGTCGGCTGGGAAAAACCAACCTCCGATTTCACGGGGACCGTGACATCGGGCGAGTATTTGGTGAGTCGTTGAAATACAGCACTGATTTCTGACGGATCGATTTCCAGATCCTGTGATTTTTCCGCTGCCATTTCAACGGCACCTACTGCCAGAACCGACAAAAACTCACTTAATTCTTCGGCGGCATAGATGTCGAGTTCCTTCAAATCGTTCAGTTGTTCCCCGTCCATTTGTTCAACAAAATTTTCGATCCAGCGCCAATGCCGGGCAGTATCCCGGAAATAGTCCGACGCGGGTTCCGACACAATGACCCGCAGCTGGGAGTCATCGGGAAACAGAATGACATCTGCATTGGTCAACGTCGTGTGCGGAAAATACTTTTGAATCGCGGCGGTCATGGCGTGATGTAAAATGGGCGAATCATCGTTGCCGACGGTGCCACTTTCCAACCACAACTTCCGGGTAACTTCCGAAAGCATCAATTCATCCAGTTTTGCAAATGCATCGGCCGAAAGTCGATGATTGGTGTGTTGCCGATAAAAATCGAGCAATTCAACCAACGTGATTTCCTTGTTGTATTTGGTCAGCGAATGCTGCTTCTGTTGCGCCAGCAAACGGGTCCTGGGAAGCAGGTCTGTGCGGACAGCGTCGGCATCTGGCGAAACGCGCCCAGCCGAACGAGCAGAATACCCGTAGGCCAGGACCGCCAGACAAATCAGGGCAACGACGATCCAACTCGTAGCGTTGCCCGTTCGGTAATAATTCAGGGAACGCATGTTTGAACTAATGAACGGATTGTTTCGGTGGTTCGCCATTGAACGCCAATTTCATGGACGCCGCATCAACAATTGACAACTTTCTTGAATTGGCAATTTCCGCAGCCTTCCTTAACAAGGCAATATCGAAGGCCACCAGAAAATCGCGAAATGCGTCGATCGCTGGCTGCGAAAAGACTGGTTCGACGATCAATTGGCCTGTTCGATCTGTCCGTCGTGCGGCCCACGATTGCAACAGCCGCCAAGCCTCAATCGTGTCCGAATAGTCGACGATCAAGTCGTCCAACACCATGATTGACCCCTGCTGATTCGGAAATTTGAAACTGACCGCTTTGGTTTCACTGTCGATTTCATGGGGAAATCTTTTCATCAGAACTTCCAATAGTCTACTCTTGGAAATCTGATCGGTTTTTTCATTGGAGGCCTCTGTCCAGATCGAATCAATGAACTTGTCATATTCTTCAATCCGGACGCCTAACGCTTCATGTTCGATCGATGCGCCAGCGGCAAACATCTGGAACTTGCTGACGGAACTCCAACAGCGAACGTCTTTCACGTCTTCCTGACAGGCTATTTTTTGATCCAGATAATCCAGCATCTCATAACCGTCTGGTTCGGACGCATCGGAGCGTTTCAACTCCATACCAGTTTGATTCATCCAAAAAAATGCGACGAACAACGATAGTGCAATCAATCCCAGTTGAAGTAGAATCTGTGTTGTTCTGCTCATGATTTTTTTTCTGCCAAAAGGTCTGGTCCGGTTGTTCAGGATTCCATTTACATGAAAACTGGGCAATTCTCAATTTTCAAGCTGTTTTGTCAGTACGATTTCCTTGACGCCAATAATCGGCGGATCAAGCGAAATGACATGGTTATCTCTCCCCAAAACGACAACATAGGGAGTTGTATCAAGCGGCACTCGGGCCAGGAACGCCTGTCCGGCACTTGACGATGCTGACAGGAACCATACCTGCCAACGCTCGCTTAGGGCCGCAAATGATTTCAAACTGGCAAGTCCTTCCGAATCGTCGTTTCGATCCAGGTAGACCACGGCAACTTCCACCGTGGAATTCAACAATTCGCCCCGCAGGGTTTTCAACAGTTGTTTGAATTCGACAATGGGTTGGACAATGTTTGCAGCCGATCCGAAGTACAGAATTTTGTATTCTGCGTCGGCAGATTTGAATTGGGCCGGTTGGGAATGTCGATCAGTGAAACAGGAAATGTCGAAAGGTATGTCAAACAGCCTCGCGCGCCGATCAAACCTGGCCAACTCCCTCTTCAGTTCCGTCGATGATTCGTCGCTCGGCAATGGCTCCAATTTTTGCCGGATGGCCTCGGCTTCCGCATTAAATCCCAATCGCAACAGATCTTCTGCCCGTGATAATATATGTAGTCGGGCTGATTCCGAAACGTTTTCTTGCTCCACTGCGGCATTGACCTGGCTCACAAGTTGCTTGATCATCATTTGCCGATTCGATGGACTGGAATCCATGACTTCCACTAATTCCAGCCCCGAATCGCCCGACGATTTCCGAATTCGGGTGGCCATGCCTGCGATGGAGTCGTTCGTTGAGCCTCCATAGCCTTTAACGAATGCATCAACAAACATTTGACTCTGACTGGCATCGCTGCTGGACTGAACCAGTTTCAGCCAATTTTCGAGGCGGTTCGCAACCGAAACATCATTGACGGTGCTGCGGACCGCGCTCTGAAGCTGTTCCGAAGCAGGTTTTGCCAATTCATTGCGCCGACGGGAAGCATCGGCACTGAGAAACTCGCTGATCGCCGCCACCGCTATCGCAGCTGCCGAAGCATTCGCGACAGAAACGTTTTCAACCTGGGAGTGTTTACCGGCGAATTCCCTGAGTTGAGTCGGCGAGATTTCATCGTACAGGTTGTTTGCGACGGCGACATATTCCCGATCCATTAGGGCGGCGAATTTTGATGAAATCGCGTAGCTGCGGACTTGTTCATCCGGGTCGAGTTCCAATAATCGATTCAAGATCGCAATTCGTTTCTTGATCCTGTCCAAACGAACCGCTAGCTGCTGGGTGGGCTCATCGGCCAATTCCAGCGCTAGTCTGGTTAATTGGTCGGAGCTGCTGCGCGCCATCAGTGATTTGAATTCT
>JBGSXT010000535.1:0-2557 GCA_041751295.1 Mariniblastus sp. | reverse complement strand
TGCAGTTTGACGCCGCGAGCTTTGAAGAAATCCCGACAACGCATAATAGTCTTCTGCCGAAATCGCATCAAACTTGTGGTCGTGGCACCGGGCACATGCGACGGTCACACCAAGAAATGTCTTGCACAGAACATCGATCTGGTTGTCAATTCGTCCGGCCTCGTCCGCTTTCACGTCGACGGGTCCATGCGTCGCTTCACCCAGGAACCAGAATGCTGTCCCCAATACCGACTCGTTGTACTGGTCAGTCGGATGTCGGCGCGGGTCCTGGATCAGATCCCCGGCAATCTGCTCTCGAATCAATTCATTAAAAGGCACGTCTGCATTGAAGGCGCGAATCAGATAGTCACGATACTGCCAGGCATGGGCGATCGGATAATCAAACTCATGCCCGTACGTTTCGGCGTATCGAACAAGGTCCATCCAATGCCGGGCCCACCGTTCTCCAAAATGTTGTGATTCCAGTAGTCGATCGACGACCGTCGCGTACGCATTTGCCGATCGATCGTTTACGAACTCGAAAACTTCTTCGGGAGTTGGTGGCAGACCAATCAAATCAAAATAGATCCTTCGAATCCAGGAACTGCGATCGGCATCATCGGCCGGTTGCAAACCTGTAGCTTCCAATTTTGCAAGAATAAAATTGTCCAGTGGCTGGAGAGGCCAGTTGTTTTTCAGAACCTCAGGCGGCTGCATTGTTCTGACTGGCTGCCAACACCAGTGTTCGGCTTTCCGTGAAAGCAAATCAAAGGCACCGGCAGCTTTCCCAACATCTTCGCCCTGATCGGGCCAAGGCGCGCCTTTGGCCACCCACCGCGTCAAAATTTCAATCTGATCATCAGCCAACCGCGAATCTGGTGGCATTTCATAGTAGCCCCGGTAATTGATGGCATCGATCAATAGACTGTCGGCCGGCTTGCCCGGTTCAATCGCCGGTCCAGTACCGCCGCCAGTCAGCAGGGCGGCACGCGATGCCATGCTCAAACCCCCTTGAACCGGATCCGCATCGGCACCATGGCACTGGCCGCAATGCTCAGACAAAATGGGGCGAACTTGTTTCTCAAAGAACTCGATATCTTCGTAATTGAATTGGGCGGCAACGACGCAAGTGCATAAAACCGCCTGCAACGCGATGACCGCGTTAGCGACGATTACGTTTTTCGGTGTCAATCGATTCACGATGGGAATCTTCTGAAAATGCGATACCGAACGAAGGTTTGGGATTTTCCGCTGCGTAATTGGCGTCCGGAATGGCCATACCTTACCGTTATATCTGGACGGAGGCAGGTTAACGACATAATGGTGGTTAGAAAAATGGGAAAATTGACGTCGAAACTTGAAATGCGCGTATTTCCTGTTCTCGGAACGACCGAGCTTCGCGCACCGCGCTGCCATTTGAAACTGAGCTTTGTTGAAAACCCCAGCTAATTCATTCTAACGGGATTTGCGGGCCTGAAAGACGTCTTCGAGCGATTGGGCAGCAGCGAATTGGAATCGAAATTGAGCGTCAATTCCTGATTCGATGCTATTTGCAAAATTTGGTGAAACATGGACCAATCGGGAACGAACCGGCGAAGTTCAGGACGGCATCACGTCCGCCCAGCACCTGGAGGTGGGCATTTTCCGCTGTGCGATGGCTCGGTACATTCATCGCGTACTTCGTCGATCCGGCCCTGATCCCCGCCATGGCGAATGCGTTTCTTGATGTCTTGACGTTCATTGCAAATTTGGTCAGCTATTAAACGTCGTTTTCAGCACTTGTGGGACAACTTTGAGGATCGTGGCATGTCTTCCCGGAAAATCAGGACAAAATCGCGTCGATCGACTGTTACCAACGTTGGTGGGCGCACGTTGTTGACGAAACGACGGCGACGCAGTGAGGCCAATCGGGATCAGTACCAGTATGAACGGTTGGAGCCTCGGCAGGTGCTTAATGGGTTGCCGCTGGCGATCGCTGATCCGCATTATGTGACACCTATCAATACGGCTCTGGTAGTGCCATTGGCGACTGGCGTCGTGGCCAATGATTTTGACGCTGAGGGATCGGCGCTGACTGCCACCAAGCTCACCAATCCGAACAACGGCGCCGTCAGCTTCAGCGCCAATGGAGCGTTTACCTATACTCCCAACAGCAACTTCGTCGGCGTCGATGGTTTTACCTACCGGATCAGTGATGGGGCAGGAAACAGTGCTGCCGCGATGGTTAATATTGCTGTGGGACGGACCTTTTCAGCCATTTTGAATCTTCCCGAACGTGAGACGACGAATAACGTCCTGCACTCCGGCGCCTTTCCGATCCGACTGGCGTTTTCCGGTGCCGACGGACTGATCCATCGCGCGGACTCGATCAATCCGCAAGTGCTCGTGCCGCTGGAGACAATTTACAACGGAGTACCATCGGGAACGACCCTCACATCGATTGTGGCCGTGTTGACTTTCAATGGGGCGAATCAGGCGAGCGTGACTTACAACCAGGGACTGGGGACGTTGACCGCCGGGACGCCGCTGCGGTTTTCGCTTTTAGCAAATGCTTCGACCCTGGCGACCGGAATGTACA
>JBGSXT010000534.1:0-7489 GCA_041751295.1 Mariniblastus sp. | reverse complement strand
GTCGCTCGGATCAGGCAAATGATTCCGGAGTCGGCGCTGGCGCCGCAACAGCCGATCAGTGTCGTGTTGATGGATGCACCGGAAAACGGTGATTCCCCTAAAGAAAGGTTCGCAAAGTCCATCCAGATATATTGGCCCATCGGTGCGATCGTGTTACTCGGCTTGATATCCATTTTGGGTTCGAGAAAGTCGGCTCCCAAACCGCTGTCGGCTGCAGCATTGGGTTCGCCGCCCGCCGAATCGCAGGAAATTCTCTTGCAACAGCAACTCGCCGACTTGATCGACAGCGACCCGGTAACTGCTGCCAAAGTCATTAAAAGCTGGATCCGGCAAACGAACTGATCCGGTGCGTTAGCAAAATATTTGATTTGCGCAAATTTCCATGAAGTGAGTTGTCAAGCAGCCTGCTCACCAACTACCTTGTCGATTGATCGTCGGACGACTGTTTGCTGGAAACATCCTGAACACTGGAAAGGACCGGTAGCGAAAAAGAGCCGGTGTTTGGCCGAACGGCCAGCGTGCGAAAACCGATTTGAAAATTGCCCGTACTGATTCGTGGAACGCGCCACAGGAATAACAGCGTGACGCAGCGAAATCCCGATGAGATCACGAACAAGTACAGATAACTCTGGTAACTCGCATCCCAGGCTAGCAGCCAGGCACTGCCCAGCAACGCCCCGCCCACGCTGGCGCCGGCGTTGAATAAATTGAAAATCGTCAACAAATCCGTCCGACGCTGTTCCGGAATGGCGTCCAGGAAAATCAGGAAAAATGCCAATTCGTAAGCCGCCCACATGGCGCCACTGCAAAACTGGACAATCAACAGCCAGCCGATTTGTTGGGAAACAAACCAGCCCGCGCTCATGGGCACGATTCCAACGCCACCAATCCACATTAACCGCCAAGCACCGATTCGGCGGGCCAGTTTCCCCCAGAAAGGAAGAATAATCACCTTGGAAAGAAACGAAACGGAAATCAACATCACAAATTCGTAATAGCTGAATCCAAGTTTCGAAAACATGAACGGTGTAAAATAAGGCCCTGCCATTTGGACTGCCGCTTGAACCAGCACCAGATAAACGATCAATCGGACTCCGGTTCGCGATTCGCTTCCCGCCTGCTGATTCCCGACAAGTGTTCCCCATTGCAGTTTGCCCTGATGGATCGGTCTGGCTTCACTCTGCCGCATCAGCATCAACACCGAAACCAGTCGACACGAGCCGGCAATCGCAAACAGCAGCGCGAAAGCCGCAATGGTTTGATTGCGGTCCTCAAAGAGTTGAAGCAGAATTCCGCCGAACAGAAAACCAAGAAACACGAATAGTTGCGACGTGCGATTGCGCATGGCAAAAAATCGAGGCCGAATCGACTTGGGCACAAGAGTGCCAATCCACGTATTCCACGCGGGTCCTGACGCCAATCCGGCTCCCCAATAGACGGCGGCCAACCCCAGCAATGTCAGACTGTTAATTTGAAACAGCCCCAGCCAGGAAGTCATGGCCGCCATCAATAACGCGTATAACGTGACAATCTGCAGTGTCGCACAGGCGATGACCCAGCGTTTTCGCGACCCGAGTTTGCCAACCGCCCAAGGTGAGATCGTTTGCATGATTCCACCCGCCAGCAAAGGAATGCTGCCCGTCAGTCCGGCAGCGTATTCCCCAAGATTCAATGCCAGAGCAAATGCTGGAATCCAGGTTTCTCCGAAACCCACCATCCCGCCAAATGCAGCGCCGTCCAGATAACTGGCCCGCAAATTTTCGCGACAGCGCACGCTAGCTCTTGATGGGCGGGCGATCGCGGGACTTGATGCAGATTCAGTGAAGACTCCAACGCTCATCGGCGAAATTTAGCAATCCATCCCGACTCATGAAAGCCCGTTATTTTGAAACATCAATCTGGAACCCGAACGTCAAGCGGATTTCCAAACGGGTCAGACCACTGGCTGTCGAGATGCCAACCGGGTCGGTGGCTGGTATTCCGCTATTGACATTGGCTGAATCACAAATCTCGCTCCGTAAGAACCGCATGGCGCCGGCTCCCGCTTGCACTATCGTTGGTACAGGATGCAATCATCCGATGCCAATTGTCATTAACTTGGTGATGATCAGTGCTTGTGCAGTCTGTGCGTAATTGAATCCAGCTAGTAGAATACACCGTAACGAAAAGCAGGTATTTTACGTAATTGACCCGATTCAGGTTCCGCAGGTGCTGTTCTAGCGCTTTTTGACATAGAATCAATTTCAACGCATGAATGACGAAACTGAACAACGAAAATCACGTTCACACCGATCAGTAAATCGAATCGGTCCAAGTCGTCAGAAAGTCGAGCAACTGCGAAAAATCGCGTTGTGGGTACTGTCAATTCTGGTTGTGGTTGTTGTCGTGGTGCTGATGAACCCGCAAAGCGAACGTCGCGGGGACAAACGGCTCAACCAGGGGGGCCTCACGGTTCCTAACACGGGAGAGACCCATTTTGATCGGGTCATCTCGGAAGGAAGCGTTGAACAGCTCGTTGAATTTTCGAATGGTCTGCAAATCGATAATAGCCAGCACGTGGTCACGCAATTGGACGCAATGGGAAAACGGATGGCGTTATCCGATCGCATCCTGGAACTGGAACCTAATGCAGCTTCGCAGACTTTTGCGATTTCTACAAAATTGAAAATGTTGCTGGGCCGCGAACTCCTGTTTGTTGATAAAAGAATGGACTCGGATGTGCGGGCAGTGGAGTTAAAGCAATTTGCGGACAAATTCGCCGGGTTCGATGAAAAATCCGTTGCCGATCTCGCTATGGCCGGGGTCGCCGCTGCCGCCATCAGCGACTATTTGGACGAAAGTGCGACTGAGAAGCGGGCGGAATTGATGGCCGATGCCGTAGCGAAATTCACGGCAGCTGCCCAGTCCTCGGATGACGACCCGGCGATGGCAACCCGGTTGCATGACTGGCTTAAGGTTGTCCAGAAACATGGTGAAAAGCAAGATATTCATCTATTCTCGGTTGCCTGGGCGAACTGCTACGCCGAATCGGAAAACAATCGCATCTCGAACTTGTTCGATCGACTGGAAAACATATCGCAACTGAGTGACGTCGATTTCGTTGATGTCTCGAATTCGATGCCATCCAATCGTGATGCCATCGTCAGACAACTACTGGATCAGATAGATGATGCACTGAATCAATCCGAGGTGTCCAACGCTACAATTCAATTTGCACTGAAAAGGGCAACGGACCTGCTGGCCTTTGGGAGAATTGCGGAGGCGACTGAAATTCGCAGCCGCCTCGCCAATCGTTTGAAGGAACCGCCAGCCCAAACAGAACAACAGCTGGCAATTTTTAACGCCCACGCCAAATTGTTCGAGGCGGAATTCAGCTTGAAAGGTCTATCGGATTTGAACGAAGGCCCCGCTGCATTTCGGTTCGAAAATTCGGATTATAAATTGCTATATTTTATTTCTCCCGTAAATTACGGCGAAGCCGTCCTGCAATTCAAGGATGTTTTGAAAATGTTACGGGATGACATTATGTCGTCCCGGATGGAATTGACCATCATCTATGTTGATGACCCCGTAAATGAAAAGGCCCAAAACGATATCAGAATCCTCGGTGCCAGGGATACCGATTGGCAGGTCTGGTCCGTGAAACCGAAAACTGCGGACGGTCAGACGTTCATGCAACAAATTCCCGGACTCCAAACTCCATTCATGATCGTTGTCGGACGGGATGGCAAAATTACACACCTGAACCCGCAGTTGCGCACGCTCGATGAGTTGCGGTGACTCCAGTTTTCGAGCTAGAAACGAACTTTCAGTAATGGTTGCGCCAGCAATGCCGTGATCATGGATACAGCGAAAAAGGTCACCCACCAGGGAAACTTGAATCCGAATATCGGAGTTTCCCGCTGCGGATAATGCACGACGACCGCTCTGACCGGTAACTGTTCCAAAGCCGGTTCGGCGGCGTGCCAGGTCCGGTCCAGCCAACCGGTTCCCGGACGACGGCTGCCAGTTTCCAGCAGCCGGTTGCAGTCTTCGGCTGCAACTATCTCTTTCTCCATTGTCGAATCGCCCAACTGCCAGCGAAGTTTCGATAACCCGGGTTGATTGGCTTCGACCCGCCAGAAAATTGACTGCCCGTTTTCATCCCGGAGGGGTTCGGTTTCGATGGTGAACCCGGGATCCGAACGCATCGTCGCGTCTCGATTCCTTTCCCACGAATTCCCATCGATTTGCAACTCGACAATGCCCTCCTCACCGATTGCCAGGGGTCGATATTCAAATCTCAGGAACAGCTGCGACATGACAAAATACAACGGGACAATCAGGACCATGACAGGCACGACCGAATACCAGAGTCGCAGCAGGATGTAATAAAATACGCATCCCAGGCTGAAGAACATTCCCCGCAAATCATCCTTGAACAGCTTGATGGCTAGAATATGCCCGCGACTGCGGTCCAGCACGGACGCCATCGTCGACTGATTGGACGTGTATTTGAACACCAGGGACATCAGCACCCCGACAACCGCACCGCACACCAGTAACAGGATCAGCGGATGATTCGACAGCGGAAACAGCAACCAGCCGAAAACCGCAGTTAGAAATTCATTGAAGGCATTCATCAGCGATGTGTCATTCAATGTAACCAAGGCCGCGCAGCTGTTTTTCCACTTCTGCCTGCTCAGACTCGGAGGGAGGATCACCGACTTCGCGTTCCAGAATATGACGGATCATTTCATCGACCGACGAGTATCCACCCTGTGCCGACTTGATCCTGAGCCGTTCGTACAATGCCGTGTCAATCGTGATCTTCTTGCGTGATGAAAAAGCCATAATGATTACATTAAAAGGGATGGGATCGTGTGCCTGTCCATAAAGCTTGACTCAACCTCAAATACCAAATAAATTCCGCCCAATCATCGAGTCGGGAGTATCAATCCCGAATTCCGCCAGAATCGTCGGTGCAACATCGGAAATTGAGGGGTCGGCCCGGTTGATCTTGCGGTTGGTTACAATCATGCCGGGAACGATTTGCGGAGCGATCAGATGGGTTCCACTCCATCGGTCCAGGTTGTCGGCAAGAATTGCCCGTGGCATCTGCCCCAACACGGTCGCCCAACTAGCTCGATATCCGTCTCCATAACCGACAATCAAATCCGGAGCGATGGCTGGATCGGCACCCGAATAGATCTCACTGACGACGCCCATATCAGCAATAACGGTGGATCGGTCAGCGTCCCGTATGTCCAGCAGCTTGTCTCGAATTTCGTTGATCAGACTGGATTGTTCATCCCGGATTACAATCCCGTGGCGTTCACGCCCTTTCAAATTCACGTACAGGCCGTTCAGTCCCAGACCATACAGCCGGGTTTTTGACCAATCGACATTTTCAAACAGGATCGAGTCGCCCTGTTTGCCCGGGTTTTTCAGCGCGATGTACCCCTCCTGCTGCAACCAGGAATTCAAATTGAATTCGCGCCGAAAACTGGTGAACCCGTGATCGGACATCACGATCAACGTGTCATTTGAGCTGATCGCAGCCAACGCATCACCGACCTGGGAATCGATCCCGAGGTAGGTTTCTTCAACCACTTTTTCGAACCGTTCCACTTCTGCCGGAACGCGACCAGGATGTTGCGGATCGTGGTCCCGCCAGAACATGTGTTGGATCAGGTCGGTTGCGCCAAAATAGAAAAACAGGCAACCGCTGTTGAACTGATGCAGCGCCTGGCGATACTGCCGGATGCGTTCGTCGACCGCCAATTCCGATTGTTCAAGAAACTGGGATTCGTTCAAGGCACCATGGCTTAACGCCTTGGTATCTTCGGGGATGCCGTTGGTGTAGAAACGTCCGTGCCGTTCTGCGACGTGGCGAGAAAAGTCGGCCGGGGAACTGATTCGATTGACTGGAGCCAGCGGGTCGATATTGATTGGGCTGACATATAGTTCCACTTTGGGATGCACCTGTTTCAGGAACAGACGCACGATTCCCTGGATCGATGTTGGCGCACCGATCGAACCCAATGCGTTTGAGCCCGGCATTTGTGAACGAAAAACAATTGGTATCCAGTTGCTCCATTCCCCTTCGTTGAGCAGCAGTGTATTTCCGGACAGTTGAATTTTTGCCACCCGCGCGTCCGGATCGCGAACGACTGCCAGGGGCGTCTGCAGCCGTAGCGAATCGTCGTTCCGACTGAGGAAATCAACGGGCCCCTCCAGTATGGAGGTTCCCCTGTGTCCGCGAATTCTCAGTTGGACAAATCGTCCTCCGTCAACCAATTTTCCAGCTTTGGAGACATCCGGCGTAAACATTGTAAACTCGCCGTATCCACCGAGCAGATCCGGAGTCCCCATGCCGCTGATACACTTGAATCGCCCAGGCCCCACCGGCATCGGCGGCGGATAATTGGCGGGCAGGTAATAAATTTCCGTGTCAATTCCGTCGCGGATCAGATAATCCCAAAACGCTTTGCCACGCCGCAGCAAATGCGTTTCCGATCCGGTCAAAGGCAATTGCCATTTTGACCCGAACGGTATGGATTCCGGCAACCACCCCTTGGTCGGCGCGATGACATCGGCGGTTGAAAAATAGGGTCGCATCAAAGCGTCACCAGCCGGGTCTGGATCGCGATGAATGAAATCGAAGACCTGATGCAGACTGGCATCCGCACCGGAAATGATATCGGAAAACGCAACCGGCGTATGAGGCGGGATGCTGGTACGGATCTTGGCAAACGAACCGCTGTCCGCCAGCTTTTTCAAATTGGGCATGCGGCCAGCATCCATCAAACTTTTAGCGATTTTGGGGTCCAACCCATCAAAGGCGACTACCAGGACCCGGTGCCCCGTCGGTTCCTGACCGGGCGACTCGCCTGGCCGACAGGAACCCGTCAGAGCCGCGCCTGATGCCGCCGCCATTGTCGTCAGAAAATCACGTCGATGCATAAGTAAGTCCTACCCCGACCAGAGACGAGCCATCCATAAACGCCGGTTTGTCGACGCCCAGCAAATCAAGAACGGTTGGGGCCAGATCGATAATTTGCGCCGAACCTTCACGCATCGCCAGATTACTGAACAGGATCCCCGGCACCAGGTCCGGGTGGATACAATGGTCTCCACTCCAGGCCTTGATGTTGTCAGAAAAAACCCGGTCACTGCATTTACCAACGGCCGCATCCCAGGAAACACGATAGCCAACGTTGTAACCAATAATCAGATCGGGTGCTGCATCGACGTAAGGCCCATGGTATACGTCTGCGCTGGCCACCGCCTGGCGAATGGATTCCTGTTTCTTTTCTGTGTCGCACAATCCGGTCAGTTTATCGCACAATTCCCTGACCAAGTGCTGTTTTTCAGCGCCGTTGGATACGATACCCTGCGACTCGCGTCCTTTCAGGTTAATGAAAATGCCCGCCAGTCCGATCGTATAGGCTTTGGTTCGTGACCAATCAATTTCGGCCAAATATTTTTTCGTCGTAGATTTTTCGCC
>JBGSXT010000533.1:0-1729 GCA_041751295.1 Mariniblastus sp. | reverse complement strand
GTTCTCGAAGACTATCAAAAACGATTACGCGAATTACAGTTCGAGCTGGACGATCCCTGGCACAGCAAGTGGGAACATCGATGAATCGGAGTTGGCATTCCGAATCAAAGTCAATGCTGCAGCCGAATTTAGTGGCCGTCGTGGTACCAGCATCGCAGAAACTGGTGCCATCGGCTGGGTGAATCGCCACTGGTTCCGATAGAAGCATCCACTGTTCCTTCTTCCCATTTGCTCCAGATATTGGGCAGAACCACGGTCTCGATACTGATCAATCGGACATCTGATTCCTGCAGCCATTGATTGGCAGCCACGACCGCAGCCTCGAAGGATTCGTGCTTGCCTGCCTCAAAAATACCGGGTGCAGCGATCTGGGTCGGGACAAAATCTTTGTAACGCAACATGCTACCGGTCCGCAGAATACAAGTTATGGGTCTCAATATACTTTTCGACGGCTCTTGGCAAATAGTACCTGATGCTTTGGCTGTTACTGACTCGATTGCGAATGTCGGTGCTGCTGATATCTATCAACCGATTGGAAATCAGGTTGCGTTGCACTTCGGCGAACCGTTCGTCATTCATGTAACGTTGAAGCAGACTCAAATCCACCGTATCGCCCTGTACGCCCCCATCAGTCGGCCGGCGCACGACCAGTGGCAATGCCAATTGACAAATTGCTTCCGGTTGTCGCCACGTTGTGAACCCCTGTAAAGAATCGTCGCCCATCAGCAGAAACAGTTTTTGCTCGGCGTTTTCGTCGCGCAGCGCATTCAGCGTATCGATCGTGAAACTTTTTCCGCCCCGATCGATTTCGACCGTCGAGACCTGGAACGACGGATTTCCAGCGAGTGCCAACGACAGCATTTCAACTCGATGCTTATCGGCAGCGAGGGGACCAACCGACTTCGCCGGCGAGACCGCTGTGGGAACAAACAACACCCGATCCAATCCGGCCTGTTCGCGGCATTGTTCGGCCAGAATTAAATGTCCGTAGTGAACCGGATCAAACGATCCGCCAAAGACTCCCGTACGCATGACTGGAACTTCACCTGTTGCAAAAGACCGATTGATAACATTCGCCCAACCGAACGGCAACCAACCAAATCTGAACGCTGAACTCTGAACGCTCAACTTGATAACATTCGCCCAATCGAACTGCAACCAACCGGCCAGGAATTCTGGTATGCTTTTTTGACGATGAACGATCAACAGCAAAATCTGTTCGAGACAAAACCCGAACCCTGGCAACTGGATGATCAGGACGATTGGCTGGCCGCGCGGGTCGTTTTCCCGGAGGCTCCGTTTGGACCTTACGACTACAGGATACCGCCCCAGCTGGAAACGGGAACCCAGGCGGGAATTCGATTGACAGTACCGTTGGGGCGTGGCGATCGGGCGATTGACGGTTACTGTATCGAGATTATCAATGCGTCTCACAAGCTTGCGTCAACGGTAAACGTCAAGCGGTTGAAACCGATCTTGAGGGTACTCGATTCTGCGCCGATCATCGATGCTCCGCTGCTGAAATTGGCGCAGTGGATCAGCGAGTATTATCTGTGTCCCCTCGGCACTGTGATTGAAACGGTCATTCCGCCTGGCGTGCGCGACGGATCCGGTACTCGCGAAGTGTCGTTTCTGACTCTGGCGGAAGAATTGCGTGGCCGATTGCAGGAGTTGACCTGCACGCCAAAACAACGAGCGATTTTGTTGGCACTGGAACCAGGCGGAACCG
>JBGSXT010000532.1:0-2341 GCA_041751295.1 Mariniblastus sp. | reverse complement strand
TTGGGCGTGCCAGTCAATATCGACGGTTCACAACGCCAAATTCGCTCTGGTTGACGGTTAAACGAAGAACCGTGTATCTGCGTGAACGGTTACCGTTCAATCAAGCCACGCGCTCGTAGCTGATTTCCATGCCCTTCGATTCCTGACCGTCCGGGCCGGTGAAGTACATTTCCATCGTATGCCGATTGTCGTCGATCAGCGTAATCAGGGAACGTTTTTTGAATGGCTGATGGGTTTGCGGGCAAACCATTTCGCCGCACATTTCCCAAACCTTACCGCTGGCGTCGACCTGGCCCGACTCGCTTTGCATGTTGGTGCAGGCGTTGTCAATCCAGAATCCTTCAAAGCGATTCTGCGTGGTGTTGTAACCCCAGAAGCCTTTCCCTTCGAATGAGGGAAACGGGCCATCGTTGCGATCGCCGACGTAGTCCTGTTGCAAATACAAGCCGGACAATTCCCAGGTGTTATTCATGGTCCCCGTGCTCTCCATCGGGTCACCAGGACCACACCACATTTTCACCTCGGCGCGGAACTTGCCGACAAATGGTTGCAAGCGTTGATGTTCAGCCCCCGCGACCGGCATTGAGAAAGTGGATTCGCATTGTGCATTTTCTACAGACATTTTTATTCTCCCGAAACGGATTGGGGCGTAGGACAAAATCCAGTCAACCGCACACCCCGTTGAAATTCGCGATACTCCTTGTACCGCCAAACAGGAACTCTTCCCATTCAGGAAATCGCGCCGAGGCGAAAATTGCATTCAACCTCAAGTCGCGTGCGGCAAGCCATCGATGGGACAGAGCACAAACCAACAAGCAGAATATCATAACGATGCAAAATTCGGACAGCAACAACCAAATTTAGAGTTCCGACGTTGCCTTTCTTCGCGACCGAACCGGCATGCGATCGACCATCGTATGTTCAAAAAAGGAACGGCGTGTTCAATTGTTGGTGGTGCGCCTTGTTCCTCCTTGTAAAATACCGGCATTATGCCGTTACCCAGCCAATCCGACATGTGTCACCCAATGCAGGTAAGTTTGCCATTCGTCCTTCCGCACCGCCCACTGTCAGAGATTGTAACCGGGTATATTGGGTCGCCCGCAATCGACGGAACGGGTGCTGCTTTTACAGTTCCCGCTCTCCAGTCGTCGACGACCCGACTGCATCGACCGTTCATCGGACGCCGTTCAACAATTCGTCTGGTGCCTGCGCCGGCTCCGCGACTTCGACTCTGCAAATTGTTGAAATGCCAATTTCGCCCAGCGAAAACGTTCTGGTTCATGGATTGGCTATCGGATTGCCCTGTGATCTTGATTATTATGGCCTATTCCGATTTTTCTGAATGAAATCGGTTTTGTTGATGGGCATTGCATTGACCAGGCATGAAACAAATCACAGTTCCGATACTGGCAAATCTCGCCAAGTTTCTCAGCGGTGCGACGCTGCGCTGGTTGGACTGTGAGCCGGACAGCTGCCAGCGAGTCTATTTTGCCAATCACACCAGTCACCTCGATGCGCTGGTGCTATGGTCGTCGCTGCCAAGGAATCTCCGACTGATCACCCGACCGGTGGCAGCTCAGGATTATTGGATGGCTGGTCCGATGCGGCGATATATGGCATCCATTTTTGATGTTATTCTGATTGACCGCACGAAAATCAAGGTCCATAACAGTCCCATCGACATGATGATTCGCGAGATCGGCAGCACCCATTCGCTGATCGTATTTCCGGAAGGAGGACGCGATCCATCCGGCGAATTGCGGGAATTCAAAAGCGGATTGTATCATTTGGCCAAGAAACGGCCTGATCTGGAACTGCTTCCGGTGTACATTGACAACTTGAACCGGGTGATGCCCAAAGGCGAATTCCTGCCTGTCCCGCTGCTGAGCTGCATTACGATCGGGCCGCCGATGTGGCTGGAAACAGGCGAGAACAAAAACGCGTTCCTGGAACGGGCTCGGCAGGCCGTGCTGCAATTGAAGGAGAGCGGATAAATTCGGAATATGTTTTCTGTCATCAACCTCTTGACCGCCCTTGTCGCCACGGTGCCACAATCTGCAGCACCTCAATCGGCAGTACCGCCGATTGCGGATCCGGTATCAACGGGCCAGCGAACCCTGTTGGATGATGGCTACACCATTTTGTTGGTGCTGATCACAATTGTTGTGCTGGGTGCGCTGCTGTTGGTCGGGCAGATACTGAAACGTCAACCGGAGACGAATTTCGATCCGGCCATCATTCGAAATTTCAATAAGCGGGTGATCGCCGGGTTGACGATGTGTGTGGTACTTGTCGGGGCGCTGATTGCCAGCAAGATCGTGACGGTGATCCTGTTCGGGCT
>JBGSXT010000531.1:0-3395 GCA_041751295.1 Mariniblastus sp. | reverse complement strand
GGACGCTTTCCTGCCCCAACGCTTCGGCTGCCTGGACCAAATCCATGCAGGCAGAATCGGTTTGAACGTAAAGCATTCCACTTTGGTCGGAATATACTGCGCCTTGAACAAACCATTCAGGAATACCACGACTATCGGATTCAGTAATCTCCGCTTCGGCTGCCGTCTGTCGCGCAGAATCGGCCACAGTTGTCAACATGAATTCGCGAGGACCACTGCCCAACAGCAGCAGCAAGACAACCGACAACTTTCTGTGGCGAAGAAAATTAGTGACGAAATCCATAATCAAATCGCAGGATGATTTTCTGGTTTCAGTAACGTCTGCCGGCGGTTTTTGGATATCCAGGGAGACGATAATTGGATGGCAATCGAAATAATGACCACCAACATGCAACTCCAGGAAGGAGCGAAGTTCAGAATATGGCTGAATATGGCGGCCCAAATCAAGCACAGGCCAACGCTCCAGATACTCAATCGTGTCCGGCGCGTCGGATCGACCTGTCGCCACCATCTCAGAATTCCGAAAACGGCTGCAAAAAACAGGATGCTGGATACCAGCGGTCTGGCATCGCTCAATACCATTCGGGACGCATGTAGCGGATTGAAAGCCGAGCCTGAAATTCGTGCAAAATCGAGGTTCAAATAGCTTCCCGATACGACCACAAAGCCACCCAAAAGGAGACCAATGACCAGCATGGCAAAACGACGCGGTAATGATTCGCCATCCGACCCTTCGAAAAATTTACCGAGGGTCAACAGCAACCAACTTCCCAGCGTGCAGACCATCGTCGAAACCGTGAACAATGCCCACGACTCTACCGCCGTTTCAAAAATCGACCTGGAAATGGCCCAGCCCAGCAGATTCAAAGCAATGCACACGATCGCCGAGATCAGCAGCGAACCAGACATCGAAGTTGCCCGGGAAAAATTATCCTGACTGGCCAGATGTTGACGCATCAGAATTTGGAGCTTTTGCCGCTGTTGCTTCCGGCTTGGTACTTTCGATGCTGGACGCACGGAGTCGGAATTAGGAGTGTAAAACAGGTTGCGGAAGCCGTAATAAACCAGATACAGAAAACCCAATCCCAATGCTGCTGACAACAACCACTCGGAATTCACTGCCAAGCCGATTAACGCTGCTAATAAGACGAACATTTTTAGCGGAGTCGACACGGTTGTATCGTTCCACCATTGGGCGAATTGGCTCCATCCCGACCGAACCGCCAGTGCGATTGGCTCATCACGATGTTGCGCCATAGCGGGTTTGATGGTATTGGTCGACCACGGAATGGTGTCACCAATGTAATGCAATTCGTTGTCGGAACGAGTACCGGCGTTGCTGTCCACCAATGGTCCAAACCGGATGCCCCCTTCGCCGTTTGGTCCCTGCAGCGTTTCTGGCAATTTGAAATTAGCTGGCGGCTGGCCGTTCAATCGGCCATTCGTCGATTCGCGGCCAACTTTCAGTCCGGCCATGCGATCTGCATTCGAGAATTTCCCTGCTGCAGCATCCGATCGCCAAGGCAGCCATTCACACATCTCGCCAATTGACTTGAATCGTTGGGTGGGATCTTTCAACAGTGCGCGCCGAATCACTTCTCGGAATTCGAAAGGCACCTGATCCAGATTCGGATCCGTGGTCAAGTGCTTCATGATGATTTCCTGGCTGGACTCTCCGGTAAACGGCACAATACCGGTCAGCATTTCATACAGCACGATTCCCATCGCATAGATATCGATCCCCTTGCCGTAGATTCCCTTGCCAATTTCCGGAGCCATATAATGGAAGGTTCCGACGGTTTCCGTTTGGCCGCTGTCCTGGCCGGAGGCGATCAATTTTGACAGGCCGTAGTCACCGATCTTGATGACGTTTTCATCCTCGTCCAGAAAAATGTTTGCAGGCTTCAGATCGCGATGCACGATGCCTTTGTCGTGCAAGTACTGGACGCCCGACGCAATCGGTTCAAACCAGCGCTTGATCTGATGGTCGGGCATGCCATTTTCAGTCACTTCGATGATTTCGCGCAGGCTGGGGCCTGGCACGTATTCCATCACCACCCAACATTCACCGACGTCGTCGGTGCGAATATCCCACAGCGATATCAGATTGACATGTTTCAGGTTCAGGCAGTTTTGAACTCCTCGCAATTCAACATCCAGGTTTCGTTGGATTCGTTTGAGGGCAACCTGTTTGCCGGCATCGCTGCAGGCAAAGTAAACTTCGCCAAATCCGCCAATGCCAATGCCTCTTTGAATCGTGTAGCCGGCGAGCGGCTTGCCGCCGTTCATGTACTTGAAACGGGCCGCCCGCGCCGAATGAAGATGTTGCTGATCAGAATTCATGGAAAGGCCTGCAAACCGCCCGTGTGCCGTCGGTGCGTTTACCCGATTCAAGGGTTCCTTCCCTGATTCTAGCGTAGTCGCCGGTAATTGCATTTGTCCAGTTTTCAAAATGATAGTGGAATTTTGTGATCAGGCCACCGTATTTGCACCCGGCCCACAATTACAAAAAGGGCTCAGCCCGCGTTGGCAGACAGAGCCCTGTCGAATTTCACAATGATCGGGCTAGTTTTTGACGACTTCCGATTCAGCATCAGCTCCGAAAAATTCGTCCATTTCCTGCAAGATGTCTTGCTCGCTCAGCACAGAAGCTTCACTGACCGGAATCTGACCGAAATAATTCGGTGCCAGTTGCAGCATTTCCGCATCGGCAGCGATTTGGGCGTCAAGATCATCGAGCATCCGTTTCGCCTTTGACAGGTCGCTGCCGTCGAGTTCAATACCACTGGCCGTTTTAGCAACTTCATTGACACGGTTTCGTGCCCGCAAATTGTCGACTTGAACCAGCAACTCACGTTGCAGTGCCTTGGCGTCGTCCAGTTTTTCCAAGGCTGAATCAATCGCCTTTTTACGGGATTCGAGCACTTGCTGCTGGCTTTCGACGGTCTGTTTGGCGGTTTTGTAGATCGCAAAACGGTGCGAAAGATCTTCTTTAACTCTCGCGTTGGTGTACGTCATGCTGTTGGCGGCGGTGTAAAATTCCTCACCAGAGCCGAGGTGGCCGCGTAGCGTCATCATTTCGTCGTAGCTGACTTCGAGGTTTTTCTGATTGGACGTCAAGTCGGTTTCCAACCGTTTAACTTGGGCCTTTTCCTTGGCTATCTGATGTACCATCTGATAAATTTCCGGCTTGATCCGGTCCAGCTGATCTTGAGCCGCATCAATTTGGAAACTGATCGGCACCTGCTGCTTGGCAGCTTGTCGCGCTTTGCTCACCGCCGTTTTGACGTATGGAATCAGATTGCTTCCAAACAGCAAACCTCCAACGATGGCCAAGCCCAATACCCCCAGGGTCAATTTTCTAAACATTTGGTCCCTCCACAGGAAAAAAGTGA
>JBGSXT010000530.1:0-3043 GCA_041751295.1 Mariniblastus sp. | reverse complement strand
CGTTCGCCATTACGTGATGCGAACGGTTTATGGCGTCAGCCTGTTGTTGCTGATTTGTACGGCTTGGATGATTCTCAATGGGACGCAAATCGTGCGCAACGTGGGAGACATGGCCCGCTTCGGCGCGATCCTGTTCCAGATCCTGGCCCCGCTGCAATTGGCCGTTATTGTGTTCCTGTCGGCCATTCAAGCAGCCAGCAGTATCGCAGTTGAGAAAGACCGGCAAACACTGATTCTGCTGTTGATGAGTCGTCTGTCCAACAGCGAACTGGTACTCGGCAAGCTATTTGCCAGCCTGTTGAATATCGGTGTCATGCTGATGACCAGTCTACCGATATTCATGCTGATCGTGCTATTCGGCGGCACCTCGTTTGAGCAGGTCGTCTGGACCTTTGTCGTAACCGCCTTGACGGCACTAGTCGGCGGCGCGCTGGGGGCGACGATCGGATTCTGGCGGGAAAAAACGTTTCAGACTCTGGCATTGGTCGCATTATCGATCGTTTTCTGGATCGGTGCGGCGGAAGGACTCCGATTATTGGATGGCCAGATTGGCAATTTTTCTACCATCGCCCTGTCGGATGCAACCAGTCCACTGCGGGCAGTGCTTGCCGCCAGTCAGCCGGCGGTATCCGAAATCTGGCCGCAGAAAGTGCTCCCCTATCTGCTGTTTGCCTTTGCCCTGTCGACGGCGCTGTGCGGTGTTGCGATTCTGAAAGTGCGGAAATGGAACCCTGATCGGGATTTACATTCCGGTTATCAGGAAGAATCTGCGGATGATGTCAACCTGTTCACGGGCCAGGTCGCCATCGACGCCAGCGGCAATCCGGTGGTCTTGAATCCTGCCGACGATGAACATGCAGTCAGCCAATCCAGGACCACTCGAAAGGCAAGTGACAGCTCCAGCCGCCAGGTGTGGGACAACCCAGTTCTTTGGCGTGAGGCGTGCACATGGGCCTACGGTCGCAAAATCATTTTTATCCGGATGACGTATTGGCTATTAACTGCGTTCGTGGCATTCTCACTGTTCTCGCTGATCGCCTCCGGTGAAGCGACCCGCACCACGACTTCGGCGGCGATCGCGATCAACGTGACCGTCCGTCCGCTGGCACCATTGATGTTGGTCAGTCTGGTGATGATCAATTCCCTGGCGGTAACTTCGATCACCAACGAGCGCGATGGCCGGGCATTGGATTTGTTGCGAGTGACGGAACTGTCTCCCAGGGAATTCCTGTTTGGAAAAATTATTGGCGTGGCCTGGGTCGCAGCGGATCTGATACTGTTGCCCACGCTGATGTGTGTCTATATCTGGTATGCCAACGTCCTGGGAATGGAAAACCTGGCGTATCTGATCATGGGCTGGCTGATTCTGGCGCTGTTCGTGATTGTTCTCGGAATCCATACGGGCATGTCCTATTTTAATAGCCGGCAGGCGATCGCGGTCAGCCTGGGAACGGTCTTCTTCCTGTTTCTGGGAATCGTGACAGCGATGGTGATGATGGTTTCGTTCACCGGCAATGTCGAAGCGCAGCTGGCTCCGTTTTTTGCCTGTATTGTGGGCGGTTCGATAGGGTTGTACGTGGCACTTGGCTGGCATACGCCTTCTTCAGCACTGGTGATGTCATCCATCATATTGCCGATCGCGATGTTCTATTCGATTACCAGTTTTCTGGTGGGAAATTATCTGTCCGTAATACTGGTTGTGACTTTTGCCTACGGCTTTTCCATTGCAGCAATGGTCGTTCCCCGCTTGAGCGAGTTTCTGATTTCAATGGGTCGATCCAAGTTGGCGGACCATGAATGAATTGCTGACGCTGCTGCCGTGGCTGATTGCGATGCTCGTACTGATTGGTTTCTCCGGTTTCTTTTCGGCAAGTGAAGCCGCCCTGTTTTTCCTGCGCCCCAGCGATCTGCGAGTGATGCAAAATGGCACGCGCAGCGAACAAATAGCCGTCCAGTTGCTTGGAAATTCGGAACGCTTGCTGTCAGCAATACTGTTCTGTAATCTGGTCACCAACGTTGCCTATTTTGCGATCAGCTCCATCGTTTCGATCCGGATTGGGCGGATGCAGGATTTTGGGCAGGGAACCGCTGTCTTTTTTGCCGCATTCTCGCTGTTGGGGATCATTTTCATGGGCGAGATGCTCCCCAAGAGTTTTGCGGTCCTACGCGCCCAATTGCTGGCGCAATATCTGAGTCTGCCGATCAGTATGTTTGTACGATTGCTCGATCCGATTATGCCTGCTCTGCAAGGAGTCAATCTGATCTCCCGTCGCCTGCTGTTCCCTGAAATGGCACCCGAAAAATATCTCGATCTCGACGACCTGGAACGGGCGATTGAAATATCCGGGTCGGGGGACCAGGCCCTGATCCGTCAGGAGCAGGCCGTGCTGCAGAATATTGTGCAACTTTCCAATATCCGTGTCGACGAATGGATGCGACCTCGGACCCAGTTCCTGAATTTTCGACCGCCTGTGAGTTTATCCGATTTGCAGGGGCGAGTTCCACCCAGCGGATATCTGTTGATCACAGAAGTCGACAGTGAGGAAATTGAACAAGCGATTCGACTGGATAACCAATTCCAGCTGCCCGACAGGAATCTCGAAAAGATTGCCGCACCCGTGTTGTATCTGCCGTGGTGCGCAACTGTCGCCGATGCATTCGAAAAACTTTCTCACCGCGAATGCGAAGTGACCGTTGTCTTGAATGAGTTCGGGGAAACGATTGGCGTTCTGACCATTGAAGACATTCTGGAAACCGTCTTCACGTATTCGCCCAGCCGCAGCAGGCGATTGTTTGACAAGAATCCGTTGCACAAAATCCACGAAGGTAAATGGATCATTTCCGGAATGATGAGTCTGCGCTATCTGGCTCGCGAGTTAAGCCCTGAAGTTGAGGGACTGGCTGGTTTTCCGGAAACCTATAGTGTCACCGTCGGTGGAATCATTCAGGAAAAAATGCAGCGATTGGCCGAAAAAGGAGACAACTGTGAGTGGGGACCATTTCGATTTCTGGTCATCGAAATCGAAAATCGGGGAAATATGCT
>JBGSXT010000529.1:0-5363 GCA_041751295.1 Mariniblastus sp. | reverse complement strand
GAAGTCGTTCACCCTGTCCGCCAGAAAATCCCCAATGCGTTCGGGTTGTTTGACGTCCTGGGAAACGTCCAGGAAATATGTTGGGGTCGGGCACCGGTTCGCGAACCGGATCCCAAACCGGATCCCAAACCGGATGCTGAACCGGATGCTGAACGAGATGCCGAACTCGATCAAACCTACGTTCAAGGTGGGAACCATCGAACGGAAATCGTTTACATTCGCTTGACCAAACGATATCACCCGACGGGCTGGCCAAACCAGCGGGTGCCAAGTAACGGGTTTCGTGTGGCTAAAACGATCGTTGACTAACAGCGTTGATGATTCGTGCTTGTATCAACGGCAACGGCGAAAAAGCCTGAGTCGCGGTAGACATCCTCGATGCGGTTGGCAAATGGGTGGACAACAGCGAGGCGCACAAGGGTAAGGACATCTTGTTGGTGGTCGACCATAAACCGCACATGGTCCTGTTCGATCATAACATTTACCCACACATTCATCATAGTCGAGTCTTCCTGCACAACAGGTTTCGCACGGATCAGGAATTAAAAAGTCTGAGTAGCCCCAGGGATTGCTGCACCAACGTCCACGATTAATTTCAAAACGCCTCCTGAATGTATCGTAACCTTGTGGGTCCGACAGGTTTAGACCAGATGCAAGATTAATCAAATCAGCTTTGTCCTGTGGTGTTACACACTTTGGGTTAATTGCGTTGGCAGCAATCATGCATCCGCAATGGTCGTCTGCAAGATGCGACGCACAACCGCCCGCAGCTGATCTGCAGCAGTTTTGACACTGGCAGCATTGATTAGTCTGACAGCAGGGCTGTGGACAACACTGTTGTTGGCGGCAGCTGCATTTCCGAAAACATTGGGCGGTCAGTTCACCCTGAAAGAGGAATCCTGTCAGCAAAAAAACAGCAATCATCGAATTGACTTTGAAGCGGCTCATGAGGGATCTCCCGAAATCAAAAACGAAACAAGAAATTGGACAAAGAAACCGGTGAATAGTGTTAATCCAAGGTATTTGGAAACCGTTCCGATTCCAACAATTTGTTGCAAAAAAATAGAAAATTCTTGATTTTTTCTGTTTCCCGAATCGTACAAGAGGCTATCGATCCGGTGGCTGCTGCCGGTCCGCGCCATTCTCCAGGCGGGGCAACTCAATCCAACTGCTTGATTTGCTGATCAATGTTCAATTATCATGCCGGATTCGGCCTTTTGAATTGGCTGGCTCATGCGGGCAATTCTAAATCAAGGGTAGTTTGGCTTTGTCCCAAAAGGATTCTGACCCTCTCCGAGCAAGGCGATAAAAGCGATGAATCAGTTTGCCCTGAAAAGGGTCAGAATCCTTTTGGGACAAAGACTAAATGTCGAACGACGACCAGGGTGAATCAGAATTGCTCAGACGACTCAAAGCGGGTGACAAGCAAGCTGCCGACGAGTTGCTTGGCCGGTATTTTGATCGAACGGTCCGCGCTGCGAACATTCGAATCGCACAGCGCCGGTTGCGAGGTTCGGGTTCGGAGGACATCGCCGCCAGTGTTTTCGAAAGCCTGTGGAAGAAGGCCGACCAGCAACAGTTTTCCGATGATGATCTGACCAATTCCGATGAACTCTGGCGTCTATTGTGTACGATGGTTCGGTTCAAGACCGAGGATCATTTGAGACGTGAACATGCCGACAAGCGCGGTGGCGGAATGGTCAGGGGTGAAAGCGTTTTCTATTCAGGCAGTGATCCATCCGGACTGGGACTCGCCGGCTTTTCTGACTCCGAATTGACCGCTGACGAACTTGTTTCGTTCCGCGAGCATTACCAGAAAATGATGAAATTGCTGCGGGACGAGACGCTGCAGGAAGTGGTCACCTTGCGAGTGGAAGAAAACAAAGTATCGGAAATTGCCAATCACTTCGGAAAAAGTGAACGCTGGGTCAAACGGAAGCTCGCACTCGCAAGGGATATATGGCAACAGGAACTGGACCACAGTTCGCAATAGTCATCGAATTAATTGCCCATGTCCCCAACGCCACAAATGAACTGCGCAACTCGATGGGGTCAGATCCCGACCTGTAAACGGTTACAGAATCATTTTGGTGGGTGTAAGGCGAGTTGCAACTGTCAGATCAACTGTAGGGCGAATTGCTAATTCGCCCCTACATTGCATCGGGCGAATTAGCAATTCGCCTTACGGTTGTATTTTCATCTGCTGTTCGCCCAACAGATGATTGCTGTTACTGCCCGTCTGTCGTTTGTGCCGGTTCGGTGTTCAGCAGGTAATCGATCGCGGCTGCGAGTTTCGCATCTGTGTTTGCCGAACTGCCAACCTTGATAAAAGCGATTTTGCCTGAGCGGTCAATGATCACCGTTTGCGGTACGGCTTCAACCTCGAACTGTTGGCTGATCTCGCCGTCATCCAGTGCGACTGGAAACAAAAGTTCCCGCGAATTCAGGAACTCCTCGACCGTGTTGGCCGATTCTTCCTGGTTCACGGCCACGAAGACAACCTGATCGGGCGAATAATTGCTGATGACCTTGCTGATGCCGGGCAACGCCTGGACACAAGGGCCACACCATGTCGCCCAAAAATCCAGGACGACAACTTTGCCCTGCTGGTCCTTCAGCGAAAACGTCGATCCCTCCAGCATCTTTAATGTAAATGCTTTTGGTGTTGTCCCGATCAGCGGCGAGTGACTTCCGAACAGCATTTCTGATCCCGCATTCCCGTCAGTTCCGGTTTCCATTTTGGGTGCCGGTGCCAGCTCCGCGACCCAGTCGGCATAGGGAACGTCGGTCGCCTCATTCGCATACGAACCAAAACGCATCTCGCTGATTTGATCAAATGGAATATGACAGGTTCCCAGTGCTGTGGATTCGCCGATCAGCTTGCCATCTGTCCACGATCGCAGAGTCAATGAAATCCGCTGCCCGCCTTGCATCAAAACCTGAACAGCCTGAGATTGGATGGAACCAGAGGTTGCTGTTTGCTGGGCCGGTTTTACAGTAGTTGCAATCGCAGCTGAATTAACCGATGGGTCGGGGGCCGTTTTCTGCGATGACAAATGATCGGAGTGCAGCCAGACGATGCTGTTGACGATAGCGCGAGAGAACTGCTGGTCCTGGTTATTGGCTCGAAAAACGACCACATTTTCGTCCAATGAAACCAGTTCGCCTCGCAACATATCGGTATTGGAAGCGCACAGTATCTGTTTGGGCGGCAGGTTTCTTTTGAGCCTTGGAATCGTCAATAACAATTCCTTTCGTTTTGTGTCCACAAAAAATCCGTGCCCGACTTCCACAGCCGAACGCTGAAAGCCGGACATCGTGCAACGAATTCCCTGTTCGTACATGTCGTCAAGTCGAAAATGCACGCCGCGCCCGAGGAAGTCTTTGCCTGACGCAGCCCCCGAGTAGACTTTGCGGCCATTGACGGAAGCGATGATCTGATCCTGCTCCAGACTGAACTGAATCCGCGCCTTGTTGTTCGCGGATTTCACAGGCTTTGGGCCATTGACATTGTTATCACCCGGTTCACCGACTTGCAGCCTGTCGTCGGAAAACGTGATATTAACTCTCTTTCCCCCCGCTTCTGTATCGCTGTCGGTGGTCAATAGCTGGCATTCGAGCAGGCCGTAGCCGCCGTACCAGGAGAGATCAAATGCAAAACCGCCACTCGACTGCAGCGACGGATGCCCGAACTTCGCTTCGCCTGAAAGGGACATCTTGCCATCGGTAATTTTGATCAGATTTTTTGACTGTTCAGGAAAATTCCACTGGCCATCGTCCACTTCGACCGTATGTGTAATCGACTCTGTGCTCAGATCGATCGCTTTGACTAATTCCTGTTCGATCCGTTTGTTATCGGAAATGGAATCGACGATTACATGCGAGCCATCGATCCGGATAACGCGACAGGGGATGGTGTCCCGATTGGTCAGATACAGTGTGTCGTTCCACGCTGCCGATGCCTCGATGGCCGGTTGATTGTGCTTCAAAGTGATTCGTGCGTTGGCCTGAGAGAAAGGAACAGCCGACTCAGCTCCGGCCACTCGCCACCGCAGAATATCATCAGCCTGACCCGAGCCCGCCTCCAGCCGACCCTGAATCTCGCCTGCTTCGTTAAATAGTTTGTGTGAAAAACTCTCGGCAGCTTCTGTGGGCAGGAGCGTATCAAACCGTATCGCCGCAATTCCGGACAGCTCGAATGCAACGGGCTGGCCAGTGAACGTAGGCTGCAAAATCAGTTTGCCGCTTTCAATCGCAACAAACTCACCCGCTTGATACATACCGTCCTGAAACCTGATCCGCGTCAGTCCTTGCGGTCGCGTCACCGATGGATTGACAAGAAACGCACCGCAAAACTGTTCCGCCGAAATCGACGCCGGAGCATCAGGGTTGTCGCCCGTGTGCAGCGTCCAGGCAGCTCCATCAAACGAATTGATCACGCCGTTGGTGGTCGCATCGTCGACCGACTGCACCGATGGTTGGGTGGCGTCAAAACCGGCTGACGATTTCCGGATCATCAACGAGTCAACAATCAAATCGCCCGACTTGTTCTCGATAAAGATTCCTGGTTCGATGCTGCGCGGACGTTTTTTCAATTCCACCATAGCCAACTGTTTTCCCTGTTCATCGTGTATTACGATCGCGCCGGTTTTCTGGTTCCAGTGAATCAGCAGTTTCAACCGTTTGGATTCCTGATCGTTCGATTCGACAACAATTTCAAAGTCATCGTCGTAGGAAAGGACAATCGAGTCGTCCCAGGACTCCAGGCGCGGGAGCAATTCCAGGCTGCGCGTGTTGCGAGGGACCCCAAAACCAAAGGTAAAGTCCAGTTTCTTCTGCCATTGGAATTCCACTTCAATCAACGTCGATTCGGGCAATGCACTTTTGAAAAAAAGATGGACGTTGTTGCGTAGACTCTGCAATTGCCCTTGATCGTTAATCGACCAGTATTTTTTCTCGCCCCGGTCAGAACCCCACTGGTTCAAGTCAAATTCGCCGTTGATCAAACTGCCGGAATTTCGCAGGTTGAGAATCGCCGCGATCCGGTCCCGATTGACTTGAACATCGCCAAACCGCGGGGAGGAAACGGACAAATGCCGGTCATCGAACTTCGTGATTTCACCAAACAGGCTGAAACCATCGATCAATTGAATTGAATAGGTTTCCGCCGTTGTCACCGGCACTGGCGCCTGTTTGAATTCGATCTGATCGAGAAACGCGAGTTCGAGATTGAGAGGGTCGCGAAAAAGATTTTCGGCCTGCCATTGCAAACGCGACCCATCCGCCGAAACAATCCGCCCCGGAACCTTGTCGCCGTTCTTCCAGGTAAGCTGTCCCGCAGCCTGTTTGTCCTGGCCGATCGC
>JBGSXT010000528.1:0-6722 GCA_041751295.1 Mariniblastus sp. | reverse complement strand
CTGGTCGTGGCTGCCAACGATTCCATCAAGCAACAGACACGCGAACACTTGGACATTCTCCGTTTTCTGGATCTTCCTGCGGGTGTGATCGCGCTGACCAAGTCAGATCTCGTCGAACCGGATTGGCTGGAACCTGTAATCGAAGAGGTTAAGGGACTGGTCTTCGAGACGTTTCTCGCCAATGCGCCGATCATTGCGGTTAGCTCCAAAACAGGTCAGGGGCTTGACGAACTGAAGTCTGCTTTGAAATTTGCAGCGGACGTTGCTTCCGCCAGCAATCGCCAGCTACGCATCAACGCTCCGTTCCGAATGTCTATTGATCGGGCGTTTACTATCGATGGACATGGCACCGTGGTGACTGGCAGTGTCAGCAGCGGATCGGCTCGAGCAGGCGAAACTCTTGAAATCCGCCCAGGCGGCCAAGCGGTTCGAGTACGAAGTGTTGAGAATCACGATCATGCTGCTGAATCCGTCCAGCGGGGACAACGGGCTGCGATTAATCTGACAGGCATTCAACTCGATAATGTTCGTCGGGGACTGGAGTTGTCCGTGCCTGGCCACCTGATTGAATCGCAGCTGATGACCGTCGAGCTGTTGTTGTTGAATTCGGCGAGCCAGCCGCTGAAAGACGGTAAGCGGGTACGATTTCATGTGGGCACCGCTGAAATTCTGGCCACGATTCGGTTGCTGGATCGAGAGGAATTGCGGCAGGGTGCAACAGCGTTCGCCCAAGTATATTTGAACGAACCAGCCGTTGCAGTCTGGAACCAGCCATTTGTCATTCGACGCGAGTCGCCGGCAGTGACGATCGGTGGAGGCCGAGTTCTGGATTCCAGCGCGGAAAAAATTAGAAGTGCGACGACTTTGGATTTACGGATGTTGTCCGAACTGACGTCTTCCGACGAAATAAAACGGGGAAATGCCAGTGCCTATTTCCATGCGGAATCGGGCTGGTCGGCAGCTGATTTGCCCAGAACGGCCGGTGTTTTCGCGGTCAACGATGTGATGAGCCAATTGCTTTCCCGGAATGACGTGTTTGAACTGAAGTTGTCGACCACTCGTACAATGCTGATTCAATGTGATCGTTTTCAACAGTTTTGCGATCGCGTATCAGGGACGTTGGAAAAAATGCATCGGGATTTTCCACTGAGATTCAAACATCCCAAGTCGGATTTGGATGCCAGATTTAGCTACCTTGATTCAAAAGAACTGCTGATTGCGGCCATCCAGCATTTGAAATCCACTGGCAAGATCGAGTTGGATGCGACGTCGATTGGCCTGACCGGTGAAGGGCCAAAGTTATCGAAAGGGGAACGTCTTCTGCTCGATCAATTGATACAGCGTGTTCGAGCGGGTGGACTGAAGCCGCCAACCCCCGATGAATTGATTCAAGCCGCCAACAAAAACAGAGATTCCGTCAAGGAACTGCTCAGATTGGCCGGGGAAAGCGGAGACCTCGTTGCAGTATCAAACGATCTGTATTTCCATCGAGATGTGATCGATGCCGTCTGCCATCAATTGCGAATCGAATTCGAAAAATCGGGTGCCCTGACGATGAGTGAAATTCGACAGATACTGGACACCAGCCGCAAGTTCGCGATTCCACTTTGTGAGTACTTCGACTCGATCGAATTTACGCGCCGAGACGGTGATCAACGCATTCTTGGTGCTTTTGGCACTAGTTGACGGTTATGGGCCGGTTTTCAATAAGCAGCGCTTAACCACGTCAAACACATCACTGCGTTTGATGCCAAGGCATCTGTACTCACCGGACCTAAAGGCCATTTTAGCCGGGCGGCAGGTAAGATTTTACCAGAGCAGAACCGCGTTTTCCCCAACTGAAGTGAAACAATTGTCGACAACCTTTCTACTCTGATTGGGTATGCTCTTAGTTGCCACTTGACTTAACCGCCCAATCCACCGATTCCGCCGCCTCGCCCATCTTCCTCGTCGTCCGATTCCTTCGCTCGGGGAGTTCGTTGATTGTACTCAGCCGACTCGTCGTCCTGAAAACGGCGGTTCAGCATTTCTGATTTGTCTTCGAGTGAATTCCTGACTGTAAACTCGTTGTTTTCAAGGTCCATGATCAGAATTTCGCCGGGCATTCGGTATTCCACAGCCGATCGGAGTGGAATCCGTTCTCCACCCATCATGTCCACAACAAACTGTCTTGGTTCAAAAACGTATTCTGAAAGTTTTCGAATGGATTGGTCGACCAGATGAAGCACATGCAGGGGTTTCGAAATTTTCCCACCTAGCCAATCACCCCGTCGCACAGTTCGATAAACTGAAACCAGGGTCCCATATTTGTTCGACCAGTCTGAAACAAGCAGCTTGGCTTCCGGGTCGCCAACCATGACAGATTGACCGTTTGAACCGCGAATCTCCCTCCCCTGAATGCGACCGGCGTAGGCCTGCAGATTTTTGTTTGCGGGAATCTTTACCGAAACTTCTACCCATTCGGTAGGACGGCTGCTCGCCAGATCGAGATTGAAATTGTCTTTTGCCAGTTTAACGAAATCCTTGAGTTCCCGGTTCGACTCGCGTTCTTTTCTCTCCTGATCGATCCGATTTCTGACCGAAATATGCTTTTGCGCATCGGTGATAGGAGTTTCTACGTATTCTTCTTTCGCGTTCCCATCGCCCGCTGAACCGCCTCGACCGCCAAGTGGATCCCCCCCCTTACCGCCTCCAGGAAGACCCGACGGCAAGCCACCATCTCGCCCATCACCCCCCTGATCCCCCGGTCCACTTTCGCCGCCGATGCCGCCAAGTCCGGCACCACTTCCCAATCCACCAGCACCCTGAATACCGCTGCCACTACCTCCTCGATCTCTGTCGCCACCAGCACCCTTACCACCAGTATTGACCATCTCAGCCGTCGATTCGTTGTTTGGGTCAGCCATCCAAACTCGAAAGCGATAGATATACTCGGTGTTGGGTTTTTTTCTTTCCAGATCGAAAAAACGGACGACCTTGAACTCATGGGCCGGTTCGTCTTTATCCAGGTCAGCATTATACTCCGACGAATCACTACCCTCGCGAATCGGTCCTGCTTTAGCGTCGTCATTCTGAGGGTCCGCTGATTCATCATCGTCAACTGGGCCCAAATTTCCTAACAGACCGTTGCGATTGTCTGAACCTTCGCTGGATTCGGTGCTTTTTTCGTCGGCAGCCGTCTTATCCATTTCCGGGTCAAAGCTTCTTGCCGGCAAGTTCGAATGTGTGCAGTATTCGCGATAGTCTATCCAGGGCATTGAGGGAATCGAACCACAGAGCGCCTGATCAAAGTTCGCCGGCGCCACGACCTCAGGTACAAATCCGACTTCATACGCATCGCGGTATTGTTTGATTCGCAAGGTAATGTCTTCCCACTTGCCATCCTCGCCCGCAAGTTTGCGTTGAACCTGTACCAACAGGTACGTGGGCCGATCGCGCGGAGGATAATAACCAAATGAATTCTCCAGCTTTTTGTCAATGTCTTCCCAAAATGCCTTGTGTTTCAACAACGCGCGAATCGAGACCACATCGGTCACAGCCGACGTGTACAGTGACTTATCGAGTTTCAGATTGGAAGGTCGCAATCCGCGGGAAATAAGCGTTTGCAAATCCGTCAATTGATCTCCAAATTCCGACTCTTCTTCAACTTTTTCTTCGCCTTTTGCTTCAGCTTCAACCATTGCTGCGGAAGGCAATTTATCCAAGTCGGTATCGCCGGATATATTCCAGGGCTTTTTTTGGAACAGTACAGGTGCTGTGAAAACGTCAACTTCCGCGTCAATCGGTTTTGCGATGCTGATGTCGGGGTCATAGCGCAGGCCAAGGGATCGAACGGCAATCCCTCCAAATTTATCAAAAGTGAAACCATCCAACGCAAGTTTCTCGGCACTCGCGACCTGTTCGTCCACATTGTCACGGGCGATTCGCAGATCGGCGACCTTGGTCCAGCTGTCCGGATTACCAATGTAGGATCTTGCTTCGTCTGCCTTTTGCGAGAGTTTTTCCGGATCGGTCGAGCTGAACTTTTCGGTCTTCATTCCCAGCCAGAAAAAGGCTAGAAACCCCGCCAATGCCAGTGCCAGTATGACCTTCTCGATGTGATGGAGTGCAAACCGCCGCATTCCTTCCTTGCTGAGATCGATGCTTGGCCTTTTCATGTTCTGCTCCGATTCTTTCTCAAATTGGGCAATAGTAAAACGAACTTAGGGATTTGTCGGCGGCGTTGTCTGTTCACCTGTCAAAATTTCCTTGTGAACCGGATTATAGATTTTGACAATCCCGTAAAACTCGACTCCCACGTCATAATTTTTCCGCAGCGCAACATGGCCCTTCGAGTCTGACGATCCTCCGTCGCCACGACCTTCACCTCCACCGAGTCCGCCGATTCCTCCCATACTGCCGCCGGTGGCACCTCCAATACCCTTGCCACTCGGTTCGTCACCTGCTCCGCCTGCTCGATCTCCTCCAGGTTCTCCGCCACGGCCTCCAATCCCACCATCGCCAGCTCCCTCGCTGCCCCGAAGTTTTATTTCTTCCTTCGGATCATGTTCGTTGATTCTGACCTGCCAGACCTCGAAAGCGAACGGGGAATTGGCACAGGCGGCCAGAAAATCCGGAATCTTGCGTTCGTCCATCTGGACGGCGATCCGGACCGGCACCCGTTTGGCAACAACCAGTTCCAGATTTTCTGCTGGGAGGGTTTTTTCAGTAAGTATTTTTCGAATCGTATCAGCTTCAATCGGTTCGAAATTGGAATTGACGTATCGACCGTGAAATGCGGGTTGCCCCTTATACGACAATTTCGTGTCCGAGTCGCTGGTTTTCGCTGAACCGGAATTCCGTCCCGCCACGCCCCCAAGCCCGCCTCGTCCACCGGAATCAATAGTGGCAGCGGCGGCTGTTTCGGTGATCTCACCCAACGAGCTCAATGCTTCGCGACCAAAGACTACATGATCGATTTTTTTGATGGGCGCCAGGTCATTGGCCAACACCATCATTGGCTTGTCGTCCGGTCCCATCATTGGTTTTCCGTCATCGTCCATTCGGGCGTTGACGTTTCTGATGATGTCGAACATGGCTTCTAACAGCCACAAATCCTGTTGCAACATGTACACCTGGGAGGGGGACGGCAATTGCGTATTGAATTCGTTATCGTCCCGACCCTTAAAGCTGGTCAGTTTCTGAAACCAGAGGTCCTGATTGATATCACTCCATTTGACGATTTGCCGAGCGGCAGTTGAGTCTGCAATTGTATGGTTCAACGGATCCTGATCGTCTTCGTCGGCTTCGCCATCTTCTGTTTCGCTCTCGCCGGCATCACCGCCTTCGGCCTGCTTGTCATCGGTGGAGCCGAAAAAAGCCTTCTTATCCAACTGTTCCTGATATTTCCAATCGGACTGGATAATTGCACAAATGTTTTTCATTTGGCTGGGAATCTGCTGTTTGTAGACTTCCAACAATTTAATCAAGTTTGGACTTTGACCTTTTTCTTCGGCCGGCAAAGTCTCCGGTGGATTGTATCTTTGAAACTGGAGCACAAGCGCGGCTGTCAGAATTTCCTCTGGCCATTGCATGATTTTCTGTTGGGCTTCGTATCTGGATTGCCAGGCTGCGAGAACCGATTCAGACAGTTCGTCCAGTTTGACCTGCATGCCCGCTTCCGTGGTTGCATTCGGATGGGCCGACGCTCCCTCTTCCGCAGAAACCTTCATCACGCCTTCGATGGTGGAATTGGACGTATTAATTTCACCGACTCGCTTGTCGGTGGCGGCCTTCAATACGCCGGTTGCGTAGAACCATGTGCCAATCATGGCCGCGGCCAGCATAAAGCAGGCGATCCAGAACCGGTTTTTCTTCAAATATGCCATTCGTTGTTTTCCTTACATTATCGGGGTCAAGCCGCATCCTGTTTTTCTTTCGCTGCAGCTTCCGCTTCCTTTGCCGCTCGCTGCTTTTCCTCTTCTGCCTCACGTTTCATTTTGGCGTCAAACCGTTCTCTTGGAGAGCGGGGTAACCAAGCCATTTGAATCTTGAAATCATACTGTTTTACAGTTTCCAAATCTTTGGTTGGGTCAGTCCCAAAGACCAATGCAACTTCGTTGTAGTCGGAGCTGGACACGATCGTAGGCAGATATATTCCGAAGTCTTCGAATTTATAGGAGCCGCCTCCTTCGACAGCATTTTCTTTGCCAGGAAACGTTACATCTTCAAAAAACCGTCGCAGGAACTGATTGATCAGGTAGGTTCGCCCGGTCCCTTCCTCAAGTTTTTTCACTTGCATGCTGCTGTTATGAAAATGGTGACCATCAATTTCGATAACCCAACCCGGTCCCTTGACGTCCGATTCCGTATCCTGAGTTGCCTGCTGGGCCTGCTCCTTTACCGAATCCACAGAACCTGCATCGACTTCATCCACCTGCGCATCGAATTGCGTGTCGTAACGGGGTTTATTGGCTGCATACCATTCATTGATTTCCTTGAAGTATTTCGTTTCGATACTGTTGATATAAATCTCTTTGCGGTCCATGAACGCAACGACTTTGGGATCGACAACATCCTTGCCTTCCAGCCGGGAGTCTTTCGGCAGTGCCTGGAAAATCGCGGAAAGAACTTCAATCCAACTGGACCTTTGATCAAGCGAGCCAGTCAATTCTCTGGATAGTCGATTCAGCTTGTCCAGTTGTTCCTTCAGTGCATCGTCATTTTGTTTCTTGGTCCGGCTC
>JBGSXT010000527.1:0-1618 GCA_041751295.1 Mariniblastus sp. | reverse complement strand
TGGCAAAACCAAAGACGGTCGCGTGGAGATACTCAGCGGTTTGACTGGTGACGAGAAAATCATTGGCAACCATCCGTCCCTTGAAGTGAATCAAGCGGTTAAGATTTCGGAGTAGTTTGATCTGAAATAAATTTAACCGATGTGGAGCTGCCCTCTTGTCAACTTCGAATAGCGAAGATCCGATCGTTCAAATCGACAATGTAACCAAGGAATTCCGCCGCGCCCAATTCACTATTCCTGTCCTGTCCGGCATTAACTTGACGCTGAACCGAGGAGACTACATGGCCTTGATGGGACCCTCCGGTTCCGGCAAGACCACGCTGCTGAATCTGGTTGCCGGATTGGACAAGCCGACCACAGGATCCGTCGTGGTTTGCGGGACAAACCTGGGGCAGGCATCGGAAGGGGCATTATCACGATGGCGTTCCCAACATATCGGCTTCATTTTCCAGCTCTACAATCTGATTCCAGTTCTGACGGCTTATGAGAACATTGAGTTGCCGCTGACATTGACGAAACTGAATCGGCGACAGCGCGACGAACATGTCAAAGCGGCGCTCGAAGTGGTTGGGTTGACGGATCGCATGAATCACTATCCGCGCCAACTGTCTGGCGGACAGGAACAGCGGGTATCCATCGCGCGAGCCATCGTTACGGACCCGACGTTGATCGTCGCTGACGAACCGACGGGGGATCTGGATGCCAAATCGGGTGGTGAAATCCTGGAATTGATGCGGCGGTTGAACGAAGAGTTTCAGAAAACGATCATCATGGTCACACACGACCCGCATGCCGCCGAGAGGTCGAAGCGGATCCTGCACCTGGAAAAGGGAATTCTCGTTGGAGATGCACCGACTTCTATTTATTCAGGAGCAACTGCGTGAAGACACTGCAATACATTTGGCGAAACGTCATGCGCAACAAGCTGCGCTCGTCGCTGACGATCCTGTCCGTTGGCTTCAGCCTGGCGTTGATGACGATTCTGCATGGATACATGTCTATGCAGGATCAGTGGGGAATTGAAGCAGCGAAACATCATCGCATAGTGGTCATGAGCACAATGGGTTTCGCTGGCGACGTCCCGATTGCCAATGTAGACCGCGTACGGGGCATGGAGGGCGTGCTCGCGGCGGTCCCTTACGCCTGGTACGGTGGCGTTTACAAAGATCAGCAGATGGCGTTTGCCCAGTTTGGGACCGATCCGAATGCAGTGTTCGACGTTTGGTCCGAGTACAAGATCGCGCCTGACCAGTTGAAAGCGTTTCAGGAGGATCGGCAAGCGTGTGTCGCCGATCGCCGGCTGGCAGAGCGAATGAAATGGCAGATCGGTGATCGAATTCCACTGCAAGGAACGTTCTATACATTCAACCTCGATCTCAAACTGGTGGGGACGTTCGACGCGCCGCAAAATTCGGATTCGCTGTGGTTCAACTGGTTGTACCTGGACGAAGGCTTGCAAAGCCAATCGAGCGAATTGGCGGGCAATGCTGGAACCGTGTTTGCCAAGACGGCCGGAGGCTCGGTGGAAGCAACAGTTTGCAGGGCGATTGATGAACGATTTGCGAGTTCCGACAATCCAACGCGAACTCAAACCGAATCCGCGTTTGCCCAGATGTTC
>JBGSXT010000526.1:0-15279 GCA_041751295.1 Mariniblastus sp. | reverse complement strand
TTCTTCTTCGTTTTCAAGTTTGGGCACATAAAAAACCAGCGCCTCCGGCCGATTCCAATTGTGAAAAACATGAGCGACGAAATCGTAAAGGTGCAATGGCAGGGGATTGCCGTGGAGCAGATGATTGCCATCGGGTAGTGCCAATCCGGGAATTCGCTTGATGGGAATCGAAAGTCCGGCACTCTCCAGTTGATAGTTTCGGCCGGTTTCCGGATCTTTAAATTGAATGGTCCGATCAAAACAGCCGATCAGATTCTCGCATCCCTGCAGAAAACTCGACATGATCGGCGTCTTTGAATCTTCGTTATCGGCTCCCCAACGGGGGACCTGGCCGGATGCTTCGACCAGCGCCGCCAATATCTCTGGCTCGTGTTCTGATTTTCGGTACAAGGCGTTCATCGCATTGATCGACATTTTGGCGGTATCCGGCGGACCAAACAGCGTCACCTGGCTGCCGCGCAGAAATTCCGGGATTTCAACGTTGGGATACGGTTTGCCGTTGCGGACCAACAGGCCAACAACAACCCGTCCTTCATTGTCCCGTCTGCCAATGACCGATTCGAATTCCACCGAATCGATCGCCCGTTTCGCGTTGCCCCCGGCCAACTCCTTCGTATGCGAGTCGATAAACAACCGATCCTTTGCCCGTTGTTCCAGAATCTGGTTGAGATGTCGTCGGGTCGATTGGTAGACATCACAGACAAAAGCCAGGCAATCATCCGATTCAAGTCGAGGATATTTTGCGCGCAAACCCGGTTCGACCGTCAATCCGGTTACCGCCGGAATCGGCTCGCCAGCCTGTTGCAATCGTGCTAACAGCGGCTCAGGCAGAAATTCAAGATAGCCGGGAATATCAAATTGTTTCACTTGGTCCGCTGCAGTACGTTACAATTGAAGATTGATGATTAAAGATTGATGATTGAAGATTGGCAATTGTTATCCTCTGAGTAATTAAAACGCTACCCGTGAAAGTCGAATTGACAATGCCCGATTGGGCAATTGAAGAAAACCGCAAACTGCCGGCGCACATTCCAATTCTGGAAAACCGCCTGCGGGAAGTCATTCGATTCTCGCGTCTGAACTTCGAAAATGAAACAGGTGGACCGTTTGCCGCTGGTGTTTTTGAACGGGACAGTGGTCGAGTCGTTGTGATCGGAATCAATCGGGTCGTGCCCACTAATCTATCCTCGGCCCACGCGGAAATTGTCGCCTTGTCGTTGGCCCAACAGATGTTGCATACGTTTGACCTTGGTGGGCCAAATTTGCCCGCCCATCAGCTGGTTGTCAACGCCCGTCCCTGTGCCATGTGTTTTGGTTCGATTCCGTGGTCTGGCGTCCGCTCGCTGGTTTTTGCCGCATCCGGCAATGATGTCGAGGCCATCACCGGTTTTGACGAGGGGCCAGTTCACCCCCAGTGGCGAAGCGAATTGCAATCCCGTGGCATTGACGTTAACGACAGCCTGTTGGGGGACGAAGCAATTCGCGTATTTCAGGATTTTGCGGCTAGTGGGCAGCGAGTTTACAACGGGCGATCAGGAAAGTAGGGATCGTTCGATTGTCCAATCCGAAATTTGACATCTGTGCCCGACTGGTCGATGTGGTTGACCGAAAAATATTTCCGGCCAAAGTCACGGTGCGGGATGGCGTCATTGCCAACATCGAGCCGATCGATGAAGCCGAGGTTGTAAACTATATCCTGCCCGGATTCGTCGATGCGCATATTCACATTGAAAGTTCGATGTTATTGCCCAGCCGGTTTGCCAGTGCCGCTGTTTTGCATGGTACCGTAGCCACCGTTTCCGATCCCCACGAAATCGCCAATGTTTGTGGGATCGACGGGGTCGAATTCATGCTGCGGGATGCCGCACGGAGTCCTTTCAAGTTCCATTTTGGCGCTCCGGCCTGTGTGCCGGCAACCGTTTTTGAAACTGCCGGATCAGAATTGGATGTCAACGCCGTTGTCAAACTGCTGCAGGACGATCGCATCGGATACCTGAGCGAAATGATGGATTTTCCCGGTGTACTGGCCGGCCATCACGTCGTTACGAAAAAGTTGGCTGCGGCGTTTCGAACGGGAAAACCAGTTGATGGGCATGCACCTGGACTACGTGGCGACGCCGCCAGGAAATACTTTGCCTCGGGAATTTCTACAGATCACGAATGCGTGAGTCTCGAAGAAGCCCTCGACAGGATTTCACTGGGCGTGAAGATCGCGATTCGGGAAGGCTCGGCGGCCCGCAACTTTGACGCACTGGAGCCTTTAATTGATATGTATCCCGACCGCTGCATGTTTTGCAGTGACGATAAACATCCTGACGAATTGTTGCTCGGCCACATCAATCAGTTGGCGGCGCGGGCGATTGCCAAGGGTCGCGGGCTGATGAATGTCCTGCGAGCCTGTTCGTACAACATCGTCAAACATTACGGCCTGAATGTTGGTCTGTTACAACCTGGCGACCCTGCCGATTTTGCAATCGTGTCGGATCTGCTTGAATTCAAAGTCCTGGAGACTTTCATCGACGGAAAACCCGTTGCCAGAAACGGTCAATCGCTCCTCGATGAGCCTGAAACCGGAACGATCAATCATTTCCACGCCAAACCAATCGCCGTCGCCGATTTGTCTGTTAAAGCTGCATCCGGACAGATTCGAATCATTGAAGCTTTCGATGGCCAGCTATTCACGGCGTCCGGAGCGGGAGATGCTCGCATTGAGAACGGATATGCCATCACAGATCCGGATCGGGATCTGTTGAAGCTGATAGTGCTCAATCGTTATCAACGCGCTCCGCCGGCCGTTGCATTCGTAACCGGATTCGGCATGACCCGTGGAGCCATCGCGTCGACCGTCGCTCACGATTCCCATAACATCGTGGCGGTCGGAGTCAGCGACGCCGAACTCTGCTCCGCCATCAACGCGGTGATCGAAATCGCCGGTGGTTTGTCCGTCGCAGCTGGCCGCCAGGTCGAAGTGCTGCCGTTGCCAATCGCCGGCTTGATGGCCACAGATAACTGTGAAGTCGTTGGCAGCCGCTACAGTCTACTCGACCAGCGCGCCAAACAGCTCGGCTGCATCATGCGGGCTCCTTACATGACCCTTTCGTTTATGGCGCTGTTAGTCATCCCGGCATTAAAACTCAGCGACAAGGGCCTGTTCGATGTCGACAAATTCGAATTCACGGACCTGTTTCTAAACAAGTAAAATACCTGCGATTAAACCCTTTGATGTATGGTGACGGATGTCCTTGGCGACAAATAATCAAACAACTTGGCGTTGTAATTCGGCGATCGGCAGTTGAAAGCACACCGTAGGGCGAATTGCTAATTCGCCCGGTGCAACTCAGGGACGAATTGGCAATTCGCCCTACAGGTAAACCGACATTTTTCACTCGCCTTTCAACTGCCGCGATAAGTCGAATAACCGAACGGGTTGAGCAGGAGCGGAACGTGGTAATGTTGAACGGCGTCGGTGACGTGAAACTCGATGCAAACCATCGGATAGAATCCGGTTTGGCCTGTTCGCGAAAAATAGGATCCAGTATCGAATTGGATGCGATAATTCCCCGGTTCCACGGAGTCTTTCGAAATCAGATTGATGACTCGGCCATCGTCGTCGGTTTCACCGGACCCAATTTCCGTCCACACATCGCCAATCAGTTTTTCCAGTCGCGTGGAAATGCCGCGTGCCGGCTGACCCAGCGACGTATCAAGGACATGGGTCGTAATTGGATTATTCATTGTGAGTCAACTTTCCCAAGCGAAGCAGCGTAATTTTAAGTTGTTCATCGGATGCGATTCGGAATTCGGTGTCGGCATCATTGGGCAAGCGTTCATTGAGCATGTCGAGCATCTGTGTGGCTGTCAGACCACTGGCGCAAACAATGAAAATGTAACCAAATTTTCTGAAATAGTTATCATTCTGCCGGGCCAGTCCGCTGATTTCCTCTTCCGTCGCATCTGCGATACCTTTCTGTTCTCCACTGGCCCATTTTTTGGTGTTTGACAATTTTTCCGGCAGGCTGGCGAGGTTGCCGATTCGCGGATGGGCGGCGAAAGCTTCCAGCTGTTGTGCGCGATCCAATTCCTCCCAGCAGTACCTTGCCGCGTTTTTCAGCTCATCGTCATTTTGAAAAGGGCCCTGGTCAATCAACTTCGCTACCCAAGCCATCGAGCCACAGCATTTTTTCAGTTCGATGAAGGACTCATCTTTAGTCAATGAATTCAGGAAATCGGAGATCAGCCTGGATCGCATGGATATCAGCTTTGCATCGAAGTCAGTATCTGGGAACGGTGGAGTCGACGAATTCGCTCCAGGCTTCAATTCCATCGGCCATGCTTTGGGCTTTCTCAAAACCCTGTTGTCGCAGCCATTGGACGACCTGCATGCTTCTGCGACCGTGGTGGCAATGGACGATAATCCTTTTTTGGCGATGCGGCTCGATTTCTGCCAGCCGATCGGGAGTCTCATACATCGGAATCAGCACCGAACCATGAATTCGGGCAAATTCGTGCTCTTCCGGTTCCCGACAATCGATCAGCAGGGCCTCTGTTCCCGAATCCAGCATTCGTTTCACGGAGTAGACATCGATCTCCAGCGGTACCGAGTTCTGTTGGTTCATTCCTGAAAAGGCGTTTCCTGTCTGGACGTTTAAAGAATGCCGCATTTAAATCATTCAGCCCTCAACGAGCGACTACCATTTTTGGCGGAACGGGTTCCATTGTCGAGGGTCAATCGCAAAAAACGAACCAGCGGCTAAAATTCGACTCATGATCGAAACGGAAAACGTTTATTGCGAGTAAACATTCAGCAATGTCATCCAGGGAATTTGCAACGGAAGTCGCCGAACGCTTGCAACGAGCGGGCTTTCAGGCTTTGTGGGCCGGAGGCTGCGTCCGCGATCAATTGCTCGGGCGGACGCCGACCGATTACGACATCGCGACGGATGCCAAACCGGATCAGGTCCGCGATCTGTTCGGTCATCGCCAGACGATTGCGATTGGAGAGTCTTTTGGCGTAATTACTGTCATTGGAACGCGGCAAAACGGCAACATTGAAATTGCGACATTCCGTCGCGATGCCGGTTACTCCGATGGGCGACGGCCGGATAGTGTTGAATTTACCGACGCCCGCGAAGACGCCAATCGCCGGGACTTCACCATCGACGGCATGTTTTTTGATCCGGTAAAAAACGAACTAATCGATTTTGTCGACGGTCGGTCTGATATCGATCGTCGCATTATCCGGGCCATTGGAAATCCCGGTGAACGCATCGCCGAGGACAAACTGCGCATGCTGCGTGCGGTGCGTTTTGCCGCCAATTTTGATTTTGAACTGGCAGCTGACACAAAACAGGCCATTCAGGCGCATGCTGCTGAAATCGGAGTTGTCAGTCCAGAGCGAATCGGTGCAGAAATGCGAAAGATGTTGGTTCATCAGAACCGCGCGGTCGCGATCGAATTGCTGAAAGAATGTATTCTACTGAAAGAGATTCTGCATAACGGCCAGTCGCTGTACGAAAACCGGGCGAATTGGCGGACTCGTGTCCGCTGGTTGAGTGAGCTTGGTTCGTCCGCAACATTTGAACAGGCGGCGTCGATATTGCTATCGAAACTGATCAAGGAACAGGGTATTTTGCCGATCGTGGATCGCTGGAAATTATCCAACGCAGAATCCGAATCGATCGTCTGGATTGAAAACAATCTATTGAATTTGTCTCGTGCACATCAACTGCCATGGTCGACCATTCAACCGTTATTGATTCGGAAAGACGCCCGTGCAGCCTGCCAAATTGCGGCCATCGAATTTGGAACAGAACATGCGGGTGTGCGGTATTGTCGAGACCGATTGAATTGGCCAGCCGATCAATTGAATCCAGCCCCCTTGATCAGTGGGGCCGAGTTGATCGCCGCCCGGATTTCGCCCGGACCGGTCTTCTCCTGGATCCTGAGTACGGTTCGAGCAGCACAGCTCGACGGAGAAATCAATTCGACCGATTGCGCCATGGCGATGGCGATGAAAATGGCGAATCAGCCGCCGTTGCATTAGCGCGAACTTCTCATGCGGCAGGTACGTGACTAACACAGAGTATTCATGACCACTCATTCGGATGGATATTGAATCACAAGTCTGTCGTTGCCAGCCGTTGGCCGTATTGTTGTCTGTTTTCCATCCGGCCATCCGATCAAGATGCTCTCAATAGTCTCGAACTGTTCAGTACTGAGATTAATCATCGAGTTGTCAGATTGTGATAGATAACTTGATCCCGCATTGATCTCGAACATGCGGCTGGTTCCGTCTCTGAACGAAACCATTAGCTGGGAACCGATCGCCGCAATGTTGCCGGCTGGTCCATGAATTTCCATCACACGATTTACGCCGTGATCGAATTGATTTTTGAGAAGTCGCAGCGAACCATTATTGACAGTGACCAAGGCGTCCAAATCACCGTCCCGGTCATAATCAGCCGTGGCCAAACCTTTCGAATCGTCCGGTAAAACAACGCCACTGTCTTTTGGCCAAACGGATTCAAATTCTCGATTACCCTTTCCGACCAGTAACAGGCCCAGTCCGCCATCCATGAAGCCGGTCTCCGGCTGGGCACCAAAGAAGTTCTGGGCAATCAGGATGTCCAGCAGTCCATCACTGTTGAAGTCAACGCAGTCCACACCGTATCCCGGGCTGATCTGAGCCATCCAAGGCAAATTCGAAACTCGAAAACCGTCGGCACCGTGATTCCAGATGACCACCGATTCCAGGATCGTGACTTCTAAAAAGGGAACTTCTTGCATTTCATCGGCGTAAATATCGGCGATCGGTGCCAACGCAAATTCGTGAAACGTTCCAAATTTTTCCGCGATAAAAGGCATGGCGCGGGAGCTGCAACTGCGACCGCGAACCGGGTATTCAACGTCCCCTTCGAATTCGGCTTCGACCAGGTCCAGCGAGCCGGAATCATCAAAATCATGGAAGTACAGCCGATGTGGATGTTCGAAACCAGTGTGATATTTCGTGTTCAATCCATGGTTGGTCACGACGTAGTCCATATCCCCGTCGTTATCGAGGTCTCCTGCTGCTATTCCATGCCACCAGCCAGTGTATTTGGCGAGGCCCAGCGATTCAGTAACGTCGACCAACTGGCCTTCATTATTTTGAAATATGGTTATTGGTCCCCAGTCGAGGGCAATAATCAAATCAAGCCAGCCGTCGCCATTGTAGTCCGACCAGAGCGCTGAATTGACCATGCCGACGTTTTGCAATCCGACCGCGACACGGTTAGTGACGACGGAAAATTGACCGTCCTCATTTATCAGCAACTGGCTTTCCGGAGTAATCGGATATTTGCCGGGCACCGACCGAGAACCGGCAAACAGATCCAGATCGCCATCTCGATCGAAATCAGCCGCTGCGAGACAGCTGGTACTGTGGCTCGACAACGGTAAAACACCTTCGTCGGCAGCGACGAAGTTCTCGTTGCCCGCATTGATGTACAACCGGTTGAGAAGCTGTGGACTGCCTGTCTCAAATTCATTACCGCCGCTGGCCACCAACAGATCCAGATCGCCATCGACATCGGCATCGAAAAACAGGCATCCCGTATCTTCCTGCTCAACGTCCTGTTGCCACGGTCCATCAATCGCCTCGAATGACTCTCCATTTCGATTCACGAACAATCGGCCCGCCTGTTGACTTGCGCCACCGATGTAGATGTCCGGAAATCCATCAACATTGATATCACCCCAGGCAATGCCCGGGCCCAATTGCGACATTTGATACGGCAACAGAGGCTCCCGTTGATAATCATCGAATGGAACCTCAACATGTTTGAAATCCAGTCCGATTGCGTCGGCGATTTCGCGGAACAACGGCTCGGCAGTTGGCTCATCACGATCCACCGACATGGGCAGAGAATCATCCTCAACAATTCTGTAACAGCGATTGGGCGCCAGGTCGGAAAACGATTGCTGGCGGCCGCCTGGCCATGTCACCACCAAACGATCAACATTGCCCGGTGCCAACCCAAAGTGCAAAATTGGTTCGTCTGAAGAAATATATCCGCGAATGGATACGAGATTGCGGACCTGATAGTTATCGCCCTGCCAAATTTCGACGGTTGCTCCAATCCCGTAGTGGTTTGATTCCGTCCCTTCCAATTCGACAATCAGTCGATCTCCATCCACCGACAGATTTCGATAGACCGCCGCCTGCTCATTCAAATTATTGATGACAATATCCAGATCGCCGTCGCGATCGAAATCGGCAAACGCCGCACCGTGACTGATGCCGTTCAGGTCCAAGCCCCATTCCTTGGCAAGTGGCTGAAAGGAAAAATCACCGAGATTTTTGAAAGCCAGATTGTCTTCCTTCAGCGGCGGGATACCGAATCCGACATCTTCCAGTGCCTTGGGGGACAGTGTTTTCTTCATTTCTTCAAAGCGGATAGTAAAATCAGCATCGCCCGAATTTCGCGCGTGCCCGTTGGTGACAAAAATATCCAGCAATCCATCGTTATCCAGGTCAGCGAATCGAACCGACCAGGTCCAATCAGTGCTTTCCAATCCGGCAAAAAATGCGAGGTCCAAAAATCGACCAACCCCCGTATTCATGTATAGACAATTTCGCATGTACTGCCGGGGTGCCCCGTATGTCAGAAACCAGGACGAATCTGCCATGTCACCCATGTTTACTTTTTGCTTGTAATGCGAGGTGCCGGACATGTCGGCGATCATCATGTCGATCAATCCGTCATTGTTCAAATCGCCGGAATCGGCACCCATGGAAAACCATGGCGTGTGATGAACCACTTCTGTTAGCACATCTGTAAACGTGCCGTCGCCATTGTTCCGATACAGGTGATCCGGCGTCTTGAAATCGTTTCCAACGTAAATGTCCTGCCAACCGTCGGCGTTGAAATCGAACCAGGTTACTGACAGCCCCAGGTCGTAACCCGAAATTCCCGATGGAGCAGATACATCTGTAAACGTGCCATCGCCGTTGTTGCGATACAAAATATCGGCATCTCCGGCGTGAACAAGTCGACCCTCCATGATCTGGTAGGTGTCCAGGTAATCCGGGTGAACCGTCGGCTTGCCATCGATCAATCGCAATTTAGCATTTTCCGTCGGTTCGAAATCCTGATGGGTCAGCAGGTACATGTCCAAATCGCCATCGTGATCGTAATCGCAAAAACTTCCGGTCTTGCTGGCACCCTTGTAATCCAAACCAGCCTCAGCCGATTTTTCCGAAAACGTGCCATCAGCGTTATTTACATAAAGCAGATCCTGGGCCGCCGTATTGCACACGAATAGATCGAGATCACTATCACTGTCGATGTCAGCAAACGTGGCACCCGTCGCCCAGGCATCTTTGCCATTGACGGCACCACCGACGCCAGCCTCGCTCGTGACTTCTTCGAACTTGAAGTCGCCGATTCCCCGGTATAGTTTGTTGGGACCATCGGTTGACGGCAGATAGATATCCGCTAATCCATCGTTGTCGTAGTCTCCCAGCGCAACCCCGGAGCCCGTTTCGATAAACTTCAAATGGCTCCCGCGATTGAGTTGATTTTTGAAATCAACGCCACATTCCGTCATTAATTCAAATCGTGTTGGACCGTCCGCGTCACTTTCAGGACTTGCAAGTTCCTTCATCCACAGAAATTCTTTCTGTTGGACAAATCCAGTCCGCTCCGAACGATTTGGGATGCTTTGAGGAACAGGATTTTTCGAGGCCGACTTGTTGGTCGAGGCGTAATCACAGCCAATCACCAACAACAGGGCGCTGGCGGTAAAAACGAGTCTTGGAATTTTCATCGCAATATAGATCATTTTCCCGGAGATCATGGATTCTATTGACAAGGAAATCGCCAACATCGGTTTCTTGATGAATTATAACAAAAATCGGTTGATCTTGCCTGAAACCAATTGGGTCAATGACTGTGGAAAAGCAAATTGCGATGTCCGGGAACCCGGATCGAATATTCAGTTCGCATTGCCGAATCACAGAACAGGAGATTAACCCAAATCCATGTTGACGCGACTGAACACACACGCGATAAATACGACATCATACATGGAGCCGAAAATGAATTCTGAAAAATCACCCCGAATCACACAAGCCATTTCCGCGACATGGTGGCTGTTGTTATTCCGGGGTATCCTGTTGATCGCCCTTGGTGGTTACGCCTTATTAAACCCCAGATTGACCTTGGAAGTCTATTGTTTTGTTATTGGTGCATTTCTGTTGTTTGATGGTGTCCTGGCGATCATCGCCGGATTTGCCGGCTGGACGGACTCGCGTGTGTGGACGATTATCCGTGGAATGATTGCGATTCTAATTGGCGCGTTTGCGATGTGGCATCCCGGCCTCTTCGGTGAGATTGCCGGAGTCACGGTCGTGACCATCATTGCCCTGGTTTCGATTGCGATGGGCATACTTGAGATTTATGTAGCCATTCGGGAACGCAAAGCCATCGAAGGGGAAGGCTGGATGATGCTCAGCGGCCTGTTTTCTGTTTTGTTCGGCGTAGTGTTGTTGCTGATGCCCCTGATCTCACTGAAATTGTTGATCATGGTTTCCGGGATTTATGCGATCGTTTTTGGTTGTATCGAAATCTTCATGGCGTTCCAGTTGCGGCGTTTGGGAAAAAAACTGGCGACTCGTTTCGAGGGGTGATCTGAAACCAGCTCGCCACCGAATTCACTTCGGTGGCAGCGCTGATCTGTTTACTAACAAACTTGTAATGGCTAATCACTCTTTCCATCGAAATGAATTCGGTGAGGAGCTGCTTGCAATCGCTTGTTGTTCGCCCGAAAAGAGAAATGAATCTGCTATCACGATCACTGGTTTTGGCTAATCGTGCGATCCCGGATCTTCTCGAGACATCCCGTTCGTTGCAGGAAACAGCAATTTTTCGAGCCACGTGTTCCTGAATTGCCCTTGCGGATCGAATCGCCGGGCGATCGTCTTGAAGGTTTCCAGTTCCGGGTAAAGTTCGCTGATCTCCTCGCTGCTGCTGGGACAGAACTTCCCCCAATGGCAACGGGCATGAAAGAGCGTAAGCATCGATCGGGCCAGAAACCTGGCCAGCACAAGAAACGGTTCGCGGCTCGGCGGTGCCAGATAGCTGATAAAGCTGATCGCATAGTAATCTTCCTGGCCGCCGCCTGTCATCGACAGCAGGTTAGCGTCTGGTAAAACGCGGCGCACGCAGACTGGATAATGATGAATATAGCTGCGTTCGAATTGATTCAACTCTTCATGGGAATAGTCCGCCGACAGCCGCGATCGCCAGGCGCTGACGAAAGGTTGTTCCCCGCCAAAGTGCATCGTCACTGCTCGTGTAAACTCGATTGCCTCTGCGAGATCTGCCCGTGTCACAAACAGCTCGATTTCAAGATGTCGAAACAACTCGTGCTCCATAATCAGCATTTTCGTTGAGCAATCCACGACACGCCAATGACGAGCCACCAAAAGCGGTGCCAACCAGCGAAAAAACCATTTGACGCCGCGACCCGTTCGAAACCATCGAACCAGTGCAATCAAAACCAGGTGCAAACCAACATCGAACACACAAAACCAATAGATCCGGTATAGCGTCGCATGCCAGCTTCGTGGTCGCAACGATTCGGAACGATGTTGAACAAGAAAGCAATCCAGCCAGGGCAGATAATAGAACTGCTGCAATGGAGTCTCACGCTCGCTCGCCAGCACTTCGTCGAGCTTGTTCCTTATCGTCAGGTATTCTTCAACGCGAAATGCTTCACGCGGCTGCAACTCGATGGACAGGATGATTCCCAACATACCCAGCGAACATTGCGCAGCGCGCAATTCCTCTCCACTACGAACCGTTGTAACCGTTGACCCGCCCGTTGCGTCGTAATGGGCGATGCGCATTGCCCGGGCATAGTGACTCATCGCATGCCTGCCAGAACCATGAGTCGCCGTCGCCATTGCACCCGCGATCGTCTGTTCCGAGATCAATCCCAGCGCGGGTAGCATCAGGTTGTGTTTGGCCAGTTCAGTTAGGGCTCGTTTAATCTGACAGCCAGCCCCGATCGTGGCCGTCAATTGGCCCTCGCAATCGGCAAACTTTACCGACGCCAGATTCTCAAGATTCACCAGAACATCGTTTGTTTCGACAAGCGGTGACCAGGAGTGCAGGCGGCCAACCACGCGGATCTTGTCACCGCGGTGCCAAGCCAAGACTTGCAACACCTCGGCTTCCGTCGTGGGTCGATAGATCTTTCGCGGCGTGAATTCGATGTTCCCACCAAAGTTGACAACCGTCGCTGTCGTCGCGTGTTTCATGGGCAAGCTTCGAATCCAATCAAGTGGCCGGCGGGATTGTCATCAATATAGAACCGTTGTCGCAACTGTTCCGAAAAACAATTGAGGACAATTGTTCTACACTGGCCAATATTTACCTGCCACCCGCCTGTTGCCATTAGGGGCCAAGCAAAAGTTCCACGAATGGCTGCACGTCCAACAGATCCACTGAGCCGTCCATGTTAATGTCCGCTTTGTCCAAATATTGCCCGCTGGTCACCAAACTGACGAATGGATTCACGTCGGACAAATCAACCATTCCGTCGCAATTCACATCGCCCAACAGGAACATTTTTGCTTCCTCAACCATTCCCATGTCGACGTAATATCGCGTGGCCCCGCCTTCGGCATAGATGGCAATCAGGTTGGCCGGTGATGTCAAGTTGTCAAATGTGATCTGCTCCCATTGCCCAGTGGTTGTTGTAAACGCCGTGAGATTGGTTGATCCCCCATTGCCCATACCAACACCGACTTGTCGATCCGGCGTTTCGACCCAGATCCAAACGGAACCGATTGCGTCGGCAGGCCCAGTATTAAAGGGCAGAAAGACTTGCACGATGCCGTTGTTGTCGTGGCTGGTATCTACCACCAATATATGATCGGTCAGCGGGTTCTGGGTGTCATTGATGGTTGGGATGCCAAGTTGGGCGTACGTCCGCCAAAGTGTTCGAGTGATCGCGTCTGGATTGTTAACCTGGTGGAAAACGGACCAGTTCGCGGCCCCTGAGGCGCCGACCCCGCCGACGCCGAAATGGGTCGTGTCGGTGCCGTTGGGGCCAACCAGCTCAAAATCGCTGTTGATTAACAGATCGGCCCTCGCCAGGCTGTTATAGCTGGCTATCAGATTGACCATTAACCACGTGATGATCAGGACACTGGCGTGGAAACGGAACTTGTTAAGGGATTTCATTTTTTGTTCTCCAGAACGCTAACTTGAGGTTGAACCAATCGGGTACTTTGTCATCTTTCCAACCATCGAATGCGACGGGTGCTTGCGGCCAAAAATTGACAGCTTAATTTTGAGATTATGGATGCTGGAGGGTCGTTTAACGAATGACCCGAACATGGAGCTGTGACAAAGCCTTAGACGTAGCATGACAGGAACCTGTTGATGGCAAAAAACAAACGGCCCGTTTCCGAGAGTTCGACGATTCGGACGGCACTCAAAGCAAAACCTGATACGCGCGACACCCGATTGCTGGTCAACAAGCTGACCGTGGGCGATGCGAGGCGATTGTTGCTGCATGAAGGAGGGGAGCGATCAATTATCGCAACGGTGGTTGATCTCGGTTTTATTCTGGTCACGGCCGCCTTGGTGGCCCATGCCATCGCCAAATGGAACGCGACGATGTGGCATCTCCTGCTGCCATTGCTGGCGCAATACGTCGCGCTCAACACGTTCATTCCGATCTTGCAGTCGACCTATCGACTCCCCAATTTTCAGAGTACCGTTTACAAGTGCTTGGTCAATATCGCAGGCTGGTTTGTGATTGCTGCCGTGATTGTCGTGTGGCACGCCAATTCCAATGGCACAACCCTGACCCAGCAGCTGCAGGCGGACTTCGAGACTGCCTGGGGATGGATCTTCAACCATCAGATGCACTGGCCGATCGCGACGGCATTTGTTGGGTTTGCGGTGACTCTTCCCGCGCAATTTCGCGCCTGCCGCGATCATGGTCCGCCGTTTGTTTCCGTCAGCTTCGGCTGTGCGATCAGGATCCTGATTCTGTTCTTTTTTTTCTACTTAAGCTGGATGTTTTTGCTCGCGGCACCTGGATCGACCGAATTCACGAACAATTACGGTGCCTGGATTATTTGGGGATTGCTGCTTCTCGCCGACCTGCTCGCCTGGTACGGCCTGCTCGTCATCCGCCTCCGACTCGAACGACTCGAAAAAACGGACAAAGGGATTCAGCCCCAGTGATTCGTGCAAGGTCCACGGCTTGCACTTTTAAGGCCAGTTGCGTGGGAGCGACGGAAGCCACGCTCGTGGAGAAGCGAATTCCGCATATCGTGGGCCGCGTCCGATACTCGGACATCCCCCGTGGTGAAATCATCGGGGACCACGTGGGTTTCCTGAAGCTGCTCTTCCATCACGATGACTTGCGCCTATTGGGGGTGCATGTCCTGGGAGAACAGGCGACGGAGGTGGTGCATATCGGCCTCGTGGCCATGATGCTGAACGCCACCGCCGAGTTGTTCCATCGGACCTGCTTCAATTACCCGACGTTGGGCGACCTCGATAAGCACGCTGCGTACGATGCCATCTTCAGTAAGCGATACGCCCGTCTGTCGTAGCACGTTTAGCAGGTCCGCGATCCTACTACCAGGAAGAACGCGCCCGGCGGGGGCGAAGCGATTCGCAGCGGACGAATTTCAACGCAAGGACGCAAAACAGAAATACAATAAAACTCCTTGCGTCTCCGCGCCTTTCCGCCCTTGCGATAATTTTCTTGTATGGAACTTGGATAAATACCATGATCGAAAACGAGATCGCCCGCCATGCCGTCGAATCCGCCATCGAGGTCCACCGAACGCTTCGTGGCCCCGGACCGCTCGAAAGCGTCTACGAAGAGGCCCTTGTTTGGGAATTGGAACAACCAAAACTGGCTGTGCAACGTCAACCATAAACGGCTGGATCGGTGGTCACGACGTTGTCAAAATTCCCGGACCAGCCGTCGAAGACGCCGTCACGGGAAGGAATGAAATGTCCTCGTTTCTCCGGAACGCAACCACGACTTCGTTTCGAAATAAAAGCCCTGGCTGGCTGCGTAGCCCGAATTCATCGAATCGATAGCGAAGCGTGTTGTACTGAATCATGAGAACGGGAATTGCAATGATCAGCCAGATCCGGTCAGCAGCGAAGTGAGCAAGTTAAACGTAAGCAGCTTCGGAGAGGGTCGTTCCAGGGCCGTGGTATCGAGCATGGTTCACGGCGTGTTCATTCCAACAATATA